>NZ_KB291529.1:28360-85482 GCF_000318315.2 Capnocytophaga sp. oral taxon 324 str. F0483
TTTATTAGAGTGTTTGCAAACACTCTAATAAAAATATTATTTGTTAGTTAATAATTGACAATCAGCAAATTTTAAAATAAGAAACAAAAAAAATCTTCACTTTTATTTGCCTTTTTTAAAAAAGTCCCTACATTTGCACAATATTTAGGTTTCTGCCCATAGGTCTCATATTTCAGACCTCAGCTTCTAAAACCATAACACCTACAGCCTATGGCTTAACGCCTATGGTCTAAACAACTAAAAATAAAAAAGAATGTTACAAAAAGGAAAAGTAGCACAAGTAATTGGACCTGTGGTCGATGTAGAGTTCGCCTCTGATAATGAACTCCCACGCATTTATGATTCCTTAGAAATCACAAGACCCGACGGTACCAAACTCATATTAGAAGTACAATCGCATATAGGCGAAGACGTGGTGCGCGCCATTTCTATGGACTCCACCGAAGGGCTTAGCCGCGACACCGAAGTGATTGCCACAGGCAGTCCTATCAAAATGCCCGTAGGGCACGATATCTACGGTCGCCTCTTCAACGTAATTGGTGACGGGGTCGACGGACTTGGCAACCTGCCCAAAGACGGCGACAACGGCTTGCCTATCCACCGCGAAGCTCCCAAGTTCGAAGAACTCTCCACCACTACCGAAGTACTCTTCACCGGTATCAAAGTCATCGACCTTATCGAACCTTATGCCAAAGGAGGTAAAATCGGTCTCTTTGGCGGTGCGGGTGTAGGTAAAACGGTGCTCATTCAAGAATTGATTAATAACATCGCCAAAGGGCACGGCGGTCTTTCTGTATTCGCTGGGGTAGGCGAACGTACCCGTGAAGGAAACGACCTGCTACGCGAGATGCTCGAATCGGGCATTATCAAATATGGCGAAGGCTTTATGGAATCGATGGAAAAAGGCGGTTGGGATTTGAGTAAAGTAGACCGCAAGGCACTTAAAGAATCCAAAGCTACTTTCGTTTTTGGGCAAATGAACGAACCTCCTGGAGCACGTGCTCGTGTAGCCCTCTCAGGACTCACTATTGCCGAGTACTTCCGCGATGGTGCTGGCGAAGGTCACGGTAAAGACGTGCTTTTCTTCGTCGATAATATCTTCCGTTTCACACAAGCAGGTTCTGAGGTATCCGCCCTTTTAGGACGTATGCCATCAGCGGTGGGTTACCAACCTACGTTAGCTACCGAAATGGGTGCGATGCAAGAGCGCATCACCTCTACCAAGCACGGTTCTATCACCTCAGTACAAGCGGTATACGTACCTGCCGACGACCTTACTGACCCCGCTCCGGCAACTACTTTTGCCCACCTCGATGCGACCACCGTATTATCGCGTAAAATCGCTGAACTCGGTATCTACCCTGCGGTAGACCCTCTCGACTCTACTTCGCGTATCCTTACCCCCGAAATTTTGGGTAAAGAGCACTACGAGTGTGCACAACGCGTGAAAGAGCTCTTACAACGTTACAAACAATTGCAAGACATTATCGCTATCCTCGGTATGGAAGAGCTTTCAGAAGACGATAAAGTAGCCGTTGCTCGTGCACGTCGTGTACAGCGTTTCTTGTCACAGCCTTTCCACGTAGCCGAGCAGTTTACCGGATTACCAGGAGCTTATGTAGATATCAAAGACACTATCAAAGGCTTTAATATGATTCTCGACGGCGAACTCGACCATCTTCCAGAAGCTGCCTTCAACCTTAAAGGCACCATCGAAGAAGTAATCGAAGCAGGTGAAAAAATGCTTGCCGAAGCACAAGCTAGCTAGTTAATAAGAAAATTAGCTAATGTTAAATAACAACAAAAAAGCCCGTATGGCTCGCACTTATGTTAGTAGAAATCTTTACTCCTGAAGCCCTTTTGTTTAAAGGTGAAGTAACCTCGGTGAAGGTGCCTGGGGCTAAAGGACCATTTGTAATATTAAATCACCACGCCCCTATCATCTCATTGCTTACGGAAGGCGAGGTAAAGCTCTTTGAGGGCAAAAAAGAACTGCAACATTTTACTATTACAGGAGGTACCTTGGAGTGCAACCAAAACAAAGTAGTGATTTTAGCAGACTAAAAGAAAGTTTTTTTTGTTTCATTGTAATTAAAAATTAAATGTAAATAACCGACTCTTGTAAATAAAGCAGTCGGTTATTTGTTTTTTGCTTTTCTGAAAAGAATGTTATATCTTTGCATTGTCAAATCTATAATCAAATACACTTATTAAAATAATAAAAGGTAAAAAAATGATTCCCTCTAATTTGCAACTTCATAATTGTTTTTGCGTCACATCTCCCCCTTTGGAGGGGGCAGGGGGGAGGTTTATAATCAGTAAATTATTAATTCAACTCTTGATTGGTTTGTAAATATAACATAACTTTCTTGTCTCTTAACTAAGTATCTTTATGAGCCCACAAACTGTACAGAAATTCTCTGATGAGTTCCTTCCCGAAGAAAAGGAACTTATCGTGCTCATTGAAAGTTCTACCAATGGAGCAACTTATTATAATGGAGCTTGGGTTCCTTCTAACGACCCTTTGGCATATATTGATGTAAAAACAGGTGAACTTTACGAAGAGAATATCCGTTTGGAATGGTTAGCAACTGATGAAAGTAATTGGCAGTATTACTTCGCTCCGTTAGAAGCTTTCCGCATCAAAGTGCGCCCTAAGAAACCTGAATTCTCACACCCTGAGCAACGTTGCTTTATGTTGGTAGCAGTCTTGGAAGAGAACGTAACCGAACCTCGTTTCGACCCTATTATTGAGGAATACAACACTGAAGTTACTTATGAAGATGAAGATTTTAGTTTAGAACTCAACCGAGAATACGATTGGTTTGAGGGTGAAATCCTCTACACCGATGAAGAAGTGCAGCTCACCGTAGAAACTACCGAACTAAGTGAGCTACAAGATATCTTAAAATCTTTCAAAAATGCTACTAAGGGCAAATTCAACAGATGGATAGCAACCCTCAAAACCTTTGCCTCTGAAAAGCTTACTCCCTTTGCTAACAAATGGCAAAAAGAAGCAGATGCTACTGCCCCTGAGATTACTCCCGAACGTTTTGCTCAGCGTATGAGTATCACAAGTATCATTCTTTTTGAGGAGGAACGTTTCTGTATCTATTTTGATGACGACGATATGTTCTGGGGGCACGCCATTGCCGTATACGGGAACCTCAACGGTGAGCTCGAAGAGGCTACTATCGAGGGGTAAAATGATTGACAAACAAATAAACCCTATGGACTCACAGTTTCTCATATACCAAAATCAAGAAGGAGATGTTAAGATAGATGTACGCTTCCAAGATGAAACAATATGGCTTTCATTAGACCAAATGGCTACTCTTTTTAGCCGTGACAAATCTACTATATCACGACATATTAAAAACATTTTTGAAGAAGGGGAACTATACAGAAACTCAGTTGTTGCAAATTTTGCAACAACTGCCACCGATGGTAAAAAGTATCAGGTAGAATATTACAATCTCGATGTGATCATCTCAGTAGGTTATCGAGTAAAATCACAACAAGGAACGCGTTTTCGTATTTGGGCAACTCAACAACTCAAAGAGTATTTAATCAAAGGTTTTGTGTTAAATGACGAGCGTTTTAAGCAAGGTACTGCGATGAACTACTTCGACCAGCTCCAAGAACGCCTCCGCGAAATACGAATCTCTGAACGGTTCTTCTACCAGAAGATTAAAGATATATACAAAACCAGTATAGACTACAACTCTCAAGATGAGCAAACCATAATGTTCTTTAAAGTAGTGCAAAACAAACTCCTATGGGCGGTTAGCCAGCAAACAGCCGCCGAGATAGTCTATAACCGTGCTGATGCCTCTTTACCCCTTCTGGGTATGCAATCCTACGACAAAACAGCTACTGCCACTATTAAAAAAAGTGAAGTAAGCATCGCCAAGAATTATCTCAACGAAGAGGAAATAAAGCTTTTGGGCTTGCTTGTAGAACAATATTTAGCTTTTGCCGAAACTATGGCACAACAGCAAACGCCTATGTATATGAAAGACTGGATAGCCCGCTTGGATATTATCCTGCAACTCAATGGCAGAGAGCTCTTACAACATGCTGGTAAGATTTCACACCAAATGGCTATAGAGAAATCTACTCAAGAGTATGAAAAATACCAAACTAAGCAACGCCAAATAGAACGTGAAAACAGCCTTAAAGAATTAGAGGACGACCTGAAACAATTAACAAATTAACCCTTTTCTTCCTTAATCTAAAAAACAGTGATTTCAAAAAATACCATAGATAAAGTATACGACCAAATGCGGGTGGAGGAAGTCATCGGCGACTTCGTCCAACTCAAGCGTGCAGGCTCTAATTACAAAGGGCTGAGTCCGTTCTCCAACGAGCGGACGCCCAGCTTTATGGTCTCGCCCGTAAAACAAATATGGAAAGACTTCAGTAGTGGCAAAGGCGGGAATGCTATTGCTTTCCTAATGGAGCACGAGCATTTCACTTACCCCGAAGCAATTCGCTATTTGGCTAAAAAATACCATATCGACATTGAGGAAACCCAGCAATCTTCCGAAGAAAAAGCACAAGCCGATGAGCGCGAGAGTCTCTATATTGTCTCAGAATACGCCCAACAATATTTTCAGGATACCCTCTTCAATACCGAAGCCGGTAAGGCTATCGGTATGACCTATTTCAAAGAACGCGGTTTTACTGAGGAAACAATCCAAAAATTCCGCTTAGGCTTCTCCCCCGACGAGTGGACGGCCTTCACCGATAACGCCCTTGCCAAAGGCTATCAGTTGGAGTTCTTAGAAAAAACCGGACTCACCATCGTCAATGGCGACCGTAAGTTCGACCGCTTCAAAGGGCGTGTAATGTTCCCCATTCACTCTATGAGCGGACGCGTACTGGGCTTCGGGGGGCGCATCCTTACCAACGACAAGAAACAAGCTAAATACCTCAACTCTCCCGAAAGTGAGATTTACCACAAGAGCAAAGTGCTGTACGGCATCTTCTTTGCCAAACAAGCTATCGCCAAAGCTGATAACTGCTATCTGGTTGAAGGCTATACCGATGTGATTCAGATGCACCAAAAAGGCATCGAAAATGTAGTAGCCTCAAGCGGAACAGCACTTACGCAAGACCAAATCCGCCTCATTCACCGTCTCACACCCAACATCACGGTGCTGTACGATGGTGATGCCGCTGGCTTACGTGCTTCCATTCGTGGGGTAGACCTCATCTTGGAACAGGGTATGAATGTGAAAGTCTGCACCTTCCCCGAGGGAGACGACCCCGATAGCTTTGCTCGCAAAACTGCCTACGAAGACCTCGTGCTATACCTCGAAAACAACGCCACCGATTTCATTCGCTTCAAAGCCTCCCTCCTAATGCAAGAGGCACAGAACGACCCTATCAAAAAAGCCGAAACCATACGCGATATGGTAGAGAGTATCTCTAAAATCCCCGACCTTATCAAGCGGGAAGTATATGTGCGCGAGTGCGCTACCATTATGGATATCTCGGAGCAAGTACTCTTCTCTACTTTGGCACAAATTCTCAAAAAGGACTTTTATGAAGGACAAAAAGTAGAGCGCAAGCAATCTACTATGCAAGTGGTACAAACGCCAGAAGAGGCTCAAAAACGCACAATAAACCGTTTGGAGGTGTTAGAGCACGATTTAATAAAGATTCTTCTTTCTAAAGGGAATGAAGTCTGTGTTTTCACCGATACTATTCTGGTAGAAGAAGAAAACGGCGACCTCAAAGAAAAAAAAGTACAGCAAACTCTCAAAGTTTACGAAAAAGTATTCCTCGAACTTCAAGAAGACGAAATAGAGTTCGCTAACCCCGATTTCAAGCAGATATATGACCAACTAATGACAATGTTCCAAGAAGATGCTTCCTATGATGTGAGTAGGCTTGCAAACGAACTTCCTGTGGAACTCAGTGCTAAGGTATCCGATTTGGAAATGGAAGACGAGTTTAGACATTTAGACAACTGGTTAAAACGAGATATTGTCGCAAAGGAGAAAGACAGAGACCTCAACAGAATTATCTCGGATATCATTCTAAATATTCGTTTGTTATTAATAATGTACCTCATCAACAATTTAGCAGAGAAAGTACGTACTGAAATAACAGATGAAGAACGCAAAAGCATTATGGAAGAGGTCATAGGATATAACCAACTAAAAACAATATTAGGCAAGCGCTTAAATGTGATAGTAAATTATTAAATCTTCACCTTTTTGCCATTCTTCATTATTTTTGTACTTTTGCACTTTGTAACGAGAACTATAATATTTAGAAATTATTTGCTTTATGTTACTTGCAATTTACTTTTGCTTGCCAGAAAGATATTCTCTTAGAAGAAAACAGCAAGGAATACTAAAAGCTATTCGTTCGAATAGTCTGACAAGCCCTATAACTAACCTCTTAAGAACTAACATATAAAATATATATGAAGCCCATTGAACGAGCGGCACGCCTTTTTGCCGATATCAACGAACTGCTAATTTCCAGCGGTGCCAATACCCGTAGGGTAGAACGCAATGTAGAACGCATTTCTAATGCACTGAACTACCATTGCGAGAACTTCTATTCGCATTCGGCTATCGTGCTAACAATACAGGACAAAAGCACAGGCGAAAAAGAAACTATCGTGCGTTCTATCCCGCATCACGGAGTGAACTTCAGTGCCATTTCCGATATCAGTATCCTATCGTGGGAGGCTATCGAAAAGAAACTCCCTATTGAGGAAATCGAAGAGCAGGTAGCTACCATCAAGGCACGCCCACATTACAATATGTATGTAATGTGGTTCTTCGTATCAATAGCAGGAGGCTCATTAGCCTACGTATTTGGCAAAGAAAACGCAAGTTATGCCGAGTTCGCTATGTCGTTTCTCGCTACTTTATTAGGGTTAGCAGGCAGACGTATTTTGCAGTTGCGCAAGTTCAACGTGTATATCTGTTGGGGTTGGGCTGCATTCGTATCGGTTGCTGTGATGAGCATCTTCCGCTTGCTTGGCGTACAAGACTATCACAATGCCTTGGCAGCTTGTGTATTGTGGTTAGTGCCTGGGGTACCTCTTATCAATGGCTTTATCGATATGCTCTCAGGCTGTATTGTAGCAGGAATTGCTAAACTCACTCACGCTGCTATTTTGGTGTTTATGATTTCATTAGGTTTTTATTTAGCTTTACTATTATTCGGTTATGAACTTCCTTGATATATTTTTAGGTTTAGCAGAGCGCATCTTTTGGTCGATGTGGATTTCTATCGGTTTTGCTTTATTGTTTAACACTCCACGTCGTGCTTTATGGATAACAGGTGTATTAGGCGGTATAGGGTGGGGTATTAAGTTCCTTCTATTAGCAACCTTAATGCCCGAACAAATCGTGATTACTTCTTTTCTGGGGGCTTGTGTCGTAGGGCTCTTAGCGGTGTATTTCGCCCACCGTGTACACACACCTCCTATTGTGTTTACCATTCCCGCCGTAATTAATATGATTCCTGGTAAGTACGGCTATGAGTTTATGATGAAAATCATACAAATAGTAACCGTTGAAACCCCACAAGACGAAACATTAGATTTACTATACCAAACCTTCAAACTTGGTTTACAAACAGGCTTTATTACTATGTGCTTAGCCTTTGGGGTGATTGCTCCTATGCTGTTATTTAACACCTACTCGGTAAAAGGTAAAGACCTAAACGACCTCATCAAACGTCGCCTCTTGCGCAAGAAAGCTGAAGGCTATTTACCAAAGGAAGAAGTGGAGAATGAACCGATATAGTTAATTAATAATTGACAATTAAAAATGGAAAATATATTACAAAACATCGCCTTAGTACAACAACGTATTACCAACACTTGTGAGCGGGTAGGTCGCAAGCCGGAGGAAGTAAAGCTCCTCTTGGCTACTAAAACGGTAACTCCTGAGCGCATCAAAGTAGCATTAAATGCAGGATATACGCTCATCGCCGAAAACAAAGTGCAAGAGCTCAAGGAGAAGTATGAAGCGCTGAAAGACACTCCACATACCAATCATTTTATCGGTCATTTACAAACGAATAAGATAAAAGATATTTTGCGTTACGAGGTGAGTTGTGTAGAATCGGTAGACCGCCTCGATTTAGCCCAAAAACTCCACAACCGTTTGGAGAGTGAAGGTAAGGAACTCGACATCTTTATTCAGGTGAATACCTCTAACGAAGAAAGCAAGTTTGGTGCCGACCCCTCTGAGGTGCTCAATCTTGTAAAGCAAGTGGCTACACTGCCTACCCTACATATCAAAGGACTAATGACTATTGGTCTGTTTAGTGCCGAAACCGAAAAGGTGCGCGCCTGCTTTAAACTCCTTAAACATCTCCAACAAGAGATTATTGCTCTCAACCTCCCTAATGTAGACCCCCGAGAGCTCTCAATGGGAATGAGTGGCGACCTCGAAACCGCTATTGAAGAAGGTGCCACTATCGTGCGCGTTGGTACCGCTATCTTCGGTAAGCGCATCTACCCCGATAGCTACTATTGGAATGAAAAATAAATTTTATCAAATAAGTATTTAAAATTCAAGCAATTGCAGAATTAGTGGTAAGTACAGTGGTAAGTTTAACTACAAATTTTTTTACCCATCTGTTTTATGATAGCACGTACGAGGCTCTCGCTAATCTTAAATTGTTCAGATATGAAAGTATAACGCTCCATCTTTGGGGCGTTGCTTTTTTGATATTCTTCGTAAATCTCCAAGTCTCGAAATATCTCACACGCTACCCTGCCTCCGTGCTTGTAAACCAAGCGCAGGTCGTTCTCCATCGGTTTTAACTTCTCGTATATATTCATTGCTATTCCCATTTATTAAGTTCACACCCCTTTTCATCTTGTCGCAAAAGGGTAGAGAGCGGGCAACCACACACGCTACACTTCATACCCTTAACATCCTTCAAGGTATAATCAGGCATTAGTTGCTGATAAGTACCACGTTTAGCCATAGGACACTCTGCGCATATCTTTGCCCGCTCTTTTGCCTTTGCCTCCATTTCAGGGTCGGGGAATATATAATTCTCCCAACCCTTTAATATTGCTTTTAGTTTTATCATATACTTGCCGATTGTCTCGCCCGTTCATTATCGCTAATGCGTAAAATGCTATTGGTGAGCCCTGAGGTAGTGCCCATTGTTGCCCCTTCATACGCTCCTTGCATTGAGCCTTCAAGACTACCAGCACGAGCCCCCTCGAATGCTCCTTGTTGTGAGCCCTGAAAAGCACCTTGCATAGCACCCTCATATGCTCCTGTTTGTGTCCCCTGCATAGCACCTTCTCTTACTGCCTTCGTGATTTCTGTATAATCAATCTTCATCTCATATGCTTGTTTAATTACACCGCCCGCTTGCATATACACTGGGTTATAACTGCCATTACTTACATCACTGTTGAGAAAATTCAATAGGGGTAAGTTTTTCTTCGTTGCTTTTTTGTTCACAAGGAATTCGCCATCCTCAGCCTCGAATCCTCCACGTCCTGCAACGGTGAAAGGAATACCACCCTCGTTGTGGCTCTTACCTTTGAGCAAACCGCCTTTTTCGTACTTCACGTTGGTTTCCATTATCTTCTTAACGTTTAGCATACCCATTGCCCCGGTAACACCTGCCATAATAGCATTGTAAGGAGGAGGATATGCAGATAGTGCCTTCGTGATACCTAAGTAAGTGTTTATCATAGCCTCAGCCACCGCAGCCGCTTTCCCTACTGCTGTATGCTCGCCAAATAACTGTTTCGCTTGTGATAAAGCTCCTAACGCTAATTGTAGTTTAGACTCCTCAGTCTTGCGCTTTAAGTTTATTTCATCTTGTGACTGTTTTCGATTTAATATTGATAATCTTTTGTTATACTCTTCTTGTGAAACCTGATTACTTGCCAGCAATTCATTGAGCGCTTCACGTTCTTGCTCGTGATTTTGTCGCATTTGCTCCTCTTCAATCTCCCATTGCGTAGCCCCCTGCTCTTGCAAGGTAAGTAGTTTGTCTTGAAAATCCAACTCCTGTTGTGCTTTCTTTTCCTCTTTCTCAATATCCGATTGCTGTTTTCTCAACTCCTTAGCCTTCTCATCATACCCTTCTCTTAGTTCTTGCAATTGTTGCTGATAAGCGTCCTCAGCGTTATAATCCCAATCGTGTGCCTCCTGTTTGAGTTTTTTCTCTTTCTCTAACGCCTCGACTTTCTTTTGGTAAATTGCATCTTGCCTTGCCTGTTCTTGCGCTATGAGTTCAGCGGTTAATCGTGTTTCGCTGTCAATCTTAGTTTTGTTTTGCAACTCGTATTGCTCTGCTTCCTTCTTTACCGCTTCAATAGAGAGGTCTGTTCGTGTTTTCAAATACGCTTCTTCAATCTCTCTCTTCTGCTTCTCATATTCATTTTTCTTTATTAGCCCCTTAGATTTCTCTTTCTCCAATACCGCCAAGCGGTCTTGCATTCCCTTTTCCTCAATTGCTAAACGTTCCTGCAATGATTTAGCAACCGCCGAATTAGTCTTTACATACTCTTCTACTGCTTCTCGCTGTTGCTTCAATTCTTCTTGCATTCTTGCACGAGCTTTATCTGCTTGCTCTTTTGCCCTTGCGTCCTCCTCTTGTCTTGCTGTGTTTCTTATGCTATTTATTACCTTATTCTGAGCGGTTTCCGCATTCAACATCTCCCTATTAGCAGCGTTAAGCTCTGCCTTCTTCCTTGCAAGGTCTGCTTTCTCCTCGTCACTTGTATCGTTGCTTTTTTGTTGTAACTCGATACGCTCCACTTCCAACTGGTTACGCTCTCTTGCTAATGCGTTTATCTGCTTCAAAGTCTCAACGGACGCCTTAGCCGCTTTCTCTCGCTCTTCTACACTCTTAGAGGTGTCCCTTGCTATTTGGTTTTGCTCTGCGAATAATTCTTTTAACGCTTCTGTCTTCTCTATATGCTCCGCCTCCGACTTTGCTAATTTTTGGTTTATTTCCTCAATTCGCTGTCCACGTTTAAGCGCCTCGTCCATTGTGTCGCCAATACCTCCAACAATGCTCTTCATTTCCTTGCCTAATTCAGCATACTTAGCACGAGCCTCTCCTACTGCCTTACCCATCTCTTTACCCTTGTTCACTAAGTCCTGTGCGGGCTTCTTCACCTCTTCCCAAGCACCCTTAAAGTCTCCGGTGAGTATCTTCCCAAGTCCCTTAACTACGCCCACGACTTGCTTTATTGGTGTAATGAGGAATGTGCCTATAAACTCACCGACTTTCTTAATGGGCTCCCACGCTGCTTTAAACGCTTCCACTAATACCTTACCCACCTGTTGCACTACTCCGAATAGCGTTTGAAATAGCACCTTTAACGGCGTAAGTACCTTGTTCACCTTATTCACTCCCTCTTGTGTACTGGTGAAGTATGATATTAAAGAGCCTAATGCTACAATGAGCGCACCTATACCTGTGCTGATAATTGCACCTCGCAATATCTTCATACCGGTAGACACATTCCCCGTAGCCGTTGCAGTAGCATTGAGTACACCTGGCGCCATCTTGCCTGTCTGTACGAAATTGGTAAACGGAGTAGCCAACGCAACAATATTCACCTTCAAAGAGTTAAATGTATTGACAACGCTATTCATTGAAGTTCCAAATGCTTGGTTATCTCCTACCGCATCCAATATCGCCTGCCGGTAATTACCCACGTCTACTTGATTATTACCGATACTCTTTTGTAATTCCTTATACTTCTTATCCTGCTCTTGAATAACCGCCAATAACTTACCCCCTACCTCAGCATTGTTGCGCTCCTCCTCAGATAGTTGTTGATATATGTGTTTATTCTGAGAAAGTGCAGCACTCAATTCCTTAATTGAGCCTTTCATTGTGGTGTTAGAAGCAATCTGCTTAGCCTCTGTCGTAATGTGGTTCTTCACCAAAGTATCATACACACGTAACTCATCACGTTGCCCCTTCTGCTCTGCTGTTAGCAAGGTGAGCCTCTTCGTGTACTCTTCTATTGATATATTCCCCTTGGAGAAGTCGTCCTTTAAGGCTTTCATCTCATTGCCTATATTAATCAGCTTCTCACGCACCTCAGCACTCTTCGCAATGAGCGAATCCACATCAATATCTATCTGCGCTATATTTACCCTTTCCATATTCTCTTTAATTCTAACTAATCTTTATCATTTCCACTTCTGCCAACGCACCAGCCTTGTATTTTATTTTGTTTGGCAAAAAGTAACACCCTAACTGCTCAACGTATATACGTGAGAAGAACGAGAACTCATATATATCAATCTCAGACAAAGCAAATTCAGCAGTAACAATGTAGGGGTGCTCCATTAAGCGGGGCAAATCCTTGTAGAAAGAACTAAGCAATGTATTCCACTTGTAAGGTTCACCATCTGCCGCATTTACATTTTCTACGACAAATCTATCCCCTCCTACTGTTGTAACAATAGCTTTTACTGGTAACTTCTTACGTAAGAATATATGCCATCTTCCTGTTTTCTCTTTATATTCTACTTTTACCTGTCCGTTCTCCACTTTTTCCTCTTTTGCAAAAAACTCCATACGCTCCAACTCTACGTTGTTTATTGCGAGCCTTTTGTTTTTATGAGCGTAAAATCCGACAGCAAAATCCTTTCTATCTACCAAGGTTTCGTCTTCAAAAAATAATCTTCCATCCCAATCCTCTTGTATGTGTGCGTTGTTGTCGTCATACTTTTTATACAGAAAATTATTCTTCTTAGCGTAATTCTGTGAGTGGAATTTAACCTCTTTCACTTTTACGAACTTTCCTGTCCAATTCAAAACATTATCAGTGTTTACACGCTCAGAGAGTGTATAGAACCAATACTCTCCCGTTTTACTGTTATACATCGGGGTTATTGAAAATATTTTAAACACATTTCTGAACAAATCTATAAGCGAAAAATCACTCACCAACGTTTGTAAATCATTGTTCTGCGCCAGCCTTTCAATCTTAAATGTAACCCCCTCAACCTCTACTGCTCCGTGTCTTCCAGCTCTCATTGATAAGAATATTTCGTCTCCTTTTTGTCCATATATATCAAACTGATAACTCATATCCTCCCAAGTATGCCCATTATAAATATTCAAATCATCTTCTTTACCTCCTAATGAAGAGCTGAGTATCCCAAACCAAGCGTGCTCATCTACAATTCCGTGCACTTTCTTGATATTTATTTTCACACGGTAATAACCATTGTTTAAAATTTTGTAAGGAAATACAGTAGGTGAATAAACCCCCTGATATAACTGTATTCCATACCCATTACCATCTGATTTGGACGGGAATCCCCAAAGGTTATATCTTGGTGCTGTGTATATTTTAAATCTTTCATTATTGGTTGCCGTAAAAGTATCTTCCTGCTTCTCTTCATACTTAATGTTAGATGAGCATATGTAACTCATTTTAAAAGTGTCATCTTCTAAGAAGTCGCCTTTAAAACTAAATCCTCCTTCTTGTGCAACCAATTTAAATATTCTTCGCAAACTTATAGAAAGAGGAGACCTCTGTATATTCCATAATATACCATTACTGCCGAGGTCACTTACACTGTCGTCGCCATAGTCAGCGAGTAAGTACATTGTGTTATCTATTATACCGTTCTCGTGGCTATTTGTCACCCACCAAGAACTCTTAGAGCTTCCGCCATCTAATAACTCCTTCAATCCTTTAATATCTCTATTCTGTAAGAATTGATATAGCTTCTTGCTACTCTCTTTAAACTCAAAGATAAAGTAATTACCTCGTGAGCCTATCAAGTACCCTTGCCCTCCTTGCACTATTGGAATACCATTAACATAGTAATCCACATTATATTGCTTATACGCCCCCTTATCTTCAATTGTAGGCACATCTGCAAATCCAAATATAGAGCGATTGCCAGATGTTATTGGCAAATATATTGTCTCAGAATACGATACCTCCCTTGTGTCAAAATCAAACATATCATTCACTTGTAATGTGTAAGTGAATGCTTTTTGTTCTAATTCTGCCTCTACTCCATCTATTATTAATGTTATCATATGTTTGTTGATGTTCTCATTGGTTCAAATTCTATTGTCACTGTAAATGGGTGCGTGTCTTGTGAATTCACATCAAACTTATATGAACCTTCTTGTACCATTACTCGCTCCCATTCCTTACCGTACTTATCTCCTATGTATAAGTATACATAACGACTCTTTAACAGCCCCTGCAACTCTTCCACCTCCTCGCTCATTACTGCTATATCGCTATGTAGTGTCCACGTCTTCGTTGCTGTCACGCCAAAAGGTCTAATAAGCGGGTAATCAAAATCTGTCTTGTACCCCTTTAAGAAACTGCCTAATGACTTTGTTTTGATTTCTTCCTTGTAATTGGGAGAAAATAGCCAACTACTCACACTGCCCGCTTCGTTTTGCCAAGCTAAATAGACTCCACACTCTTCATCTATTACCCTGTTAATAATATTATATGAATTATAAAGATAAGAACGAAGCTCTGATATTACCTTTGCTTTTTCTTTGTTGTTCTCATCTTCTACTACAATATAATCTATTGGGGGAGGAAAGTTTTTAAAATAGGTTGTATACGCTTTAATTGGATTCCCGTTTGCTTCGGAGAAACGTCTAAATATACGAGTACCCTTCTGCTGTGGCAATACATTCCATACTGTGAAAGTAGCAGGATATAAGGTATATTCATTTTTTACTACCAACTTGTTACCGGTGTTATCTAACAGAAATACATTCTGCTTCTTCTGATAGTCGTAATACTCTGCCGAAGCCTCTACCTTTATTCTATGTATTTGTGCTATATCTCTTAAATCTCTTATTTTATTTTCGTCGCTCCCGTAGTCACCTTTGAATAAATCCTTAAATATGGCATCGGCATTTATATTTACACTTGCAAAGACACCATCATAAGTATAATTTACTCTCATATCTACACGCTTCTCATAAGCGTAACCAGAAAATAGGAATGTATTATACTTAAATGTCAAGTGTACCACACATTTATATTGCATTTTCTTGTTTTCTTCATCTGAAAATGATACTTGCAATGGAATGCCGCTAAACGCTCCTGCAAAATTCCCTAAACTTCCTAATTCCATTATTTCATTTCGTTTAAAAAGTTAATAATCTCACTTGTGAAAGTAGCCAGGTACTTATACCCTACCTTCTCTATTATCTGTTGTACCCTCTCAGGTGTTATCACAGCGTCAATAAATGGGGGTTGTTCGCCTCCTTTAAATCTCTTAGTGCCCTCTCGTGCTATCTTCTTGGCAATCGCCCACGCCAGCGAGGTAGTGCTCATCTTATCCTTTATAGGCTCTAATCCTCTTGCCAATATCCAACGCTCAATGGCTTGTATGGGTGGCATTCGCCCATCCTTGCGCCCGTGTTGCATATAGTAGGTGTAATCCATTCCTGTAATTACGCCACGCAAACCGCCCGTAGTAGTTGTAGTCTTCACTTCGAGTGTGTGCTCCCACATTCCACTTGCTCGCATACCAAGTTCTTTATACTTAGCAATAAGGTCAAGTTTTAAGGCTTCCAATTCCTCTTGTAATATCTTAACAGCCTCTTCCATATTCTTTATTCGCTACTAATTTGGAAAGAAACGAGTACACCATCGAAGTTATTATCGTACAAGTTGATAACCTCAACCATTCGCCAGCCTTCAATTGTATAATCACCGCAAAAGGCTTTGGCAATCTTCATTACCTCCTCTTTACAAGGCTTAATATACTGCTCATACTTACCTTCTACTTGTTCGTTTTCGCTCTGTGAATTATACACTCTGTCAAAGTCCGAGTGTTTCAAAAGCATAAAACGCCCGTTATAGATGTGCTTCGTTGGTTCAGCGTAATCATCAAACGTTACACTCTCTTCTAACGGGTCGAGAAAGAAGTAATAATCCTTACCCGCTACGGTCTCTAAATTATGAAAGTCTGAACGCCCATAATCAAAGTGCCAGCCGTTACTCGTGGCTATCTGTTGTAAAATCTCTTTCATTCTCTATAAAGCAATCTATTAACACTAAAACGTTATTGTAAGAATCAACAACTCCTTTAAGTTTCTCTTTTGTTAATTCATCTTTTTTGCCTAAATTCATAGAATTTTGATAAGCGCAATTTGCGTCTTCTTGTAGCAATTTTATTATTTTTCGTAATAAGTTTATTTTTTTCATATTATTACTTATTAATAATTATCTTCTGAAATCTATTCTGTATATTCGCTTGTGCTGCTCTATACCACAGGATATAATGCACTTCCAAGTAATTTAATTTCTCAATATCATTGTACCTAAGAATATCACCCCCTGCGAGGCTATCTATCATTGGCAAATCGCCGAACTGCTCTAACTCTTTAACTCCTGCTTGTTGTAGTTTAATGTCGTGCTCAGTAGGTTCGGTATTCCAATGCTCTTGTTCCATTCTCATTACTCTTTCTGCTTCCAAGGTAAGAAATCGCAAACAGCCATAAAAGCGAAATACATTCATTCGCAAAGGCTCTTCCTTATATACCATTCGTACCACGTCTAATTTATCTATGCTATCTAAGCTCATCGCTTGCCTCTTGATACTGTTCACCTCGCCAAATGTCAATTCGGTAATGCTCTCTTTTACCCCGTGTGTGTGTTTCTTAAACCAACGCCTACTCGTGTAGTTCGGTATTGGCTTTAATATTTTCAAAGCAGGCAAAAGTTCTTTCTGCTTTTCTTCGGACAATTGTAGAAATTCGTAAAGTGTCATTTGTAATTGTTAAATAAGTTTGCTCGCATAATATATGATATTGCCAATTATTATTGTTACAGCCAACCAAGCGCATATTTCACCTTTGGTCCTGTTTTCTTCTACATTTTGAACTGCTATAATCGACAAGATTAAAGCAATCGCCATAGAAGTAAAGTAAATTAAAATAATATTCATCTTCTAAATATAGGTTTAAACGTTCTCTTAGGTTTCAAGTCAAAGTATTCACGCATTAGTAACATATCGCGATAGTCGGGGCTTCGTCCTATGGCTTGCTTCACCGTGTCTTTGTTAATTACAGATAACTTTTGTCCGTCCTTGTTGTCGCTTTTGATTTGTTCAATTTCTTCAATTATCATCTCCTTGGTGCGCTCTGACACCTCAGCACTAATGTATATACCATTACTATTAATGCGCTCGGCTAACTTGTACAAGCATTGCGTCTGCAAGTTCTTGTAATTGGTAGGTTGCCCATTCTCTTCAAAGGGGGTGCTGTTATTCTTAAAGCCTACAATACCCGTGTTGTCTACCACTCCACCTCCTACGCCGTCCTCATCGGCAATACAATTTCCCTTGGGTATATTATACTTCATTCGTAGCGTATTGATGAGTGCTTGTATCTCGGTAGTTGCCGAAGTTGCCAGTGTATACACTTCTATCAACTCCCAGCCTCGCCATACGCCTATTACGCACAAGTCTGAGCCAAAGCGGGCAATATCGGCTGTTAGGTACGTCGTGCTTTCCTTGGGTAATTGGTCATTATTGAATATCGCTAATATCTTATCGTAATCACACAATGCATTCGGGTCATCGTCGTATTCCCATAGCCCATTCAGTAGCCGTTGCTTCTCTGCGCCTCTTAGGGTATTCTCCAAGTTCTGAATGTATTCCTTGGATAACATCTTATTATCATACGGCAGAGCCTGAATGAATGCCCTTCTCTTGTTGAGCGTACCCTCCTTGTAGGGGGTGTAAAATTCCTTATATAGGAAATTCTTGGAAGGGTTGGCGGTTATCAGTAATTTGCCTTTCAAATTATATTCTCTATTCTTCCACCTCCCAATAGATATTTTCAAGTTAGAATAACTGTCATAATCGAACTCCCCACCCTCTTCTATCCACCCACGTGTAAATTGCATTGAGCCTAACCTCTGATATTGCGGGTCACTCGGCAAGTACTTACAATCTAATAGCAATACTCGTGAGCCGTTATATAATTCAAAGTAATTATCCTGCCCGTTGTACTTCCACGCTTCTTGTGGTATGCCCCAGCCGTTCAGCACCTCGTGAATGCTCGGTATTGTAAAGCGTCGCAAGTCGTTCAATTGCTTACGGGCAATGAAATACTGAGTGCCTGCATACATTAGGGCGTCGGCTAATATCAATGAGCAACCTATGAACGACTTACCCCCACCTTTTGCTCCTCCGTATAGAATTTCGTCAATATCATCATTAGCCCACGCTCGCCCGCATTCCTTCTGCTTGTCGTTTCCGTTGCTGTTAAATTCAAGTACCACATTCTTCATTGCTACTTAATAATTATCCCTGTTACTTGGAAATTGTTAAGGTCTTTACCGTCTTTCCCGGTCAATTCTTGTTTTTCGCACCAATTATGCTTATTAATTAGTACGAATTTGGTCATCGCTGCATTCAATCTGTCTGCCGTGCCGAATTTTTGTAATTTAAGTTCCTGAATTTTGTTTGCTTTTTCTAATAGCTTGAAAAACGAAGGAAATTTACTTCTTAAATATGTTACTATTTCTGGATACAAATCTTTTTCAATTATCAAAAACTCTTCATAAAATATATTTCCCTTATCATTGCCTTCACTATCCTTTTCTTTTAGCCACTCAATAAGTTCATTTCCCAATTGCAATGCTCTTTCTTCTGTCCACTTTTCAGAAGGCTGGTATTCTGGTGAGAATAATTTACCATTAAGTCTTTTTATTTTATTATTATTTTTGCTTTCTGTTTTCATATCATTTTATTTTAAATGTTATTAATCCACTCCGTGTGGAAATCGTAAAGACTTTTGTTTTGAGTGAATGAATATTGTTCAATTCGTGAGTTATTGGAGAGGTTACCACTACCCTCAATTACATAGTATTTGTTATCTTCTGTTTTTGCGCAAATTATCTTGGTGTGGTTATTCTCTATTTTAATTTTGAAAGTATTGCTCTCGTATTGCTTCATTAGGTTGTATGCGTCAGGGCATAATTTTGGAAATCCATCATTAACTAATAGTGTTATGTTAGTAATGAGTTTATTATCTTTCAAATTCTTTAATTCCTGAATAACTTTTTTGCCAATGCGATAAAACGCAATGGTTAGGTCTGTTATTTTGTTCTTATGAAGTAATAATAAAATAAAATCAAACGAGTTAATATTCTTTCGAGTGACAATTCTGTAATCTTCATTATCGTTAGGAATGCCCGCTATTTGATTAATTTTATTTATTGCTTGAAAAAAAACAGTTTGATTTGACAAAACAATACTACCTGCTTTAAAGTTTGAGTTTTCAGTAACAAACTTATCAGCAAGTATTGATTTTGATTTTCTATTTTGTCGTATTGGTTTAAACATATAATTTAACAGTGTTTTTTGTATATAATTTTCTTGAATTATTGTATTTTGCTATTTCTGTATTTGATTTTCAATAATTTGTTGAAACTCCTCAAAGGAGTAGCATACAGCGTAGGTATGCCCTAATGTGGTTGCTTTCTTCTGAAAGTCTTTTTGGTGTTCAGTTTGGCGATTGCCTTTTACTTTCATCTCAATATATAGGCTCTTACCCTGAGGGAGCATAACTACCAAATCAGCCACCCCCGCCAATACGCCTTCTGATTTTAGACGCTGTGCCTCACGCACATTGCGACTTCCCCCATTAGGTACAGCATAGATTACAAGGTGCGGATATTGGTATCTGAACCAACGCACACAGGAGGCTTGCAATGTACTTTCTTGAAGTTTCATAATTATTCAAAATTCGTAGTGCAAAGGTATAAAACATATTAAACAATTCCTAATATTTTTTGATATAATTATTTGGTAATCAGATACTTATTTGTATTTTAAGCTAAACAAAAATACTTGCAAAAATTCAAACGTTTGAATATCAAAATGTCTAAAAACAAAAAAGACGAGCAAATGCCCGTCTTGTTGGTGAAAAATATTTTGTTATATTTATAACATTTCTATTTTTCTGAGTTTTTCGATGTAGAAATCACGAAGTCGTTGGTAATCTTCCTCAGTGAATTTGTTATCTCTTAATCGTAGTCGCTTGTGCGTCGCTGTTGATACGCTCTTCTGTATCGCTCGTGCTACCTTGCTATCAGATATTTCCAATTGCTGAATGATGTATATTACTTTTTCGTGTGGTGTCATAATTTTTTTTGTATCTTTGCACCCTCATTTCTAAGGGTTGTTTAAATCGTTAGAATTGTTTTAATTTTACAAGTAAGCCCCTAATGTAGTGTTAGGGGCTTTTTTTGCAAAATGTTATATTACTTCTTCTTCATATACCACCTCACCAGTTTCATTACAAACGACTTGCACTATACCCCCCTTGTAGTCTTCGAAGTAGCTGTGATTAGTTCCATTGAATGATTGAATGTAGTTCTTACAATATTCTAATGTAGCCTCGAAGCCTTTATCGTTAGAATTATTATCGTCGTTGAATACTACATTGTATGTCTTCTCTGATATAGCTTGTAATATATCATTTTTTTGAAAATCTTCAAAGTAGGTAATGATTATATCATTGCCTTTTACTTCATAATCACGGGTATCTAAGTTGTCTTCTACCCAGTTTAAGTTGTGTTCGTTGTTTTCGATTGTGAATGTTTTTGTTCTCATTTTTCTTTTAATTTTAAATGTTAATATTAATGTTAATTTTACAAGTTTACAAATTCGGTTGCACTCTCTAAGGTGAACTTCTTAGAGTAGTACTCTTTAGAGTATTTTTTATTCTTTTTTACAAAAGTGTAATAATCTTTTAAAAGTTTTTTGTTTGATTTTACAAAATCAAGTACTTCTTGGCTTGCTTCTTTGTTAGCGTTCAATTTTGCTTTACTTGCTTCTGCTTTGGCTTTCGCTCTTCTTTCTCTTACTTCTAATTCTGCTTGTAACTTAGCGACGTATTCAGCATTCTTCTGTAATTCGTAAGCAATTACCCACATTTGTTTTTCACTGAAAAAATCTTTTAAATTTTCAGTCAAGATTTTGAATGCCAAAGAGTCCTTAGACACATATTGTACTAACTCTCTTCTGCTGTAAGCTGCTGCTTGTCTGCTACTTTCTTCTACGAAATCACCTATTGAGCTGATAGTTGATACGTTTGGGTTGATGTAAGATGCTTCGTTGTAGATGTCTTTAATTGTAACTTTCATTTTCTTTGAGTTTTTAATGTTAAAAATTGTTCTTGCTTTAATTTTACACGACAAAGATACGGCAATAATTTTAATTGCGCAAGTTTTTCGCATATTTTTTTCATTTTATTTTGTTATATCTGTAACAAAAACGTGTAACTGCTATATAATCAATGTTTTATATACAATATTTTTTGCAAAAAAAAGAGACAAAGAATGAAAAAATGTCTTTGCCTCTCAATTTTTTTGTAAAATTAATCAAATCATTTAATGTTATTACCAAATTCCTTATGTACTTCAATTAGCTTCATTACCAGTCCTTCTCGTGCTTTCTCGTACTTTTTTGCAAAGTGGCTAAACGTGTGCCCCTCCTTAATATCCAAGTGGTAGAAAGCACATTGCGTACCGATGTTAATATCCTTGAAGGTAATCTTGTAGCCACGTGCTCTGAACCAATCAAAGACATCTGTCCAAGTAGGAAGAGAAGTACATTTCTTATCTCTATTAAAGTTTTCTTCTTTAAATGCAGATATATAAAAATGTAAATATCCTTGAGCTTCTCCTTCATCATAGTAACTATTTGTTTCTATTGTAACATCAAAGTCGTTTTCGTAATAATGAAATAATGTAGGCTCATCAAAACCTATACCTTTAAGTTGTAAGGCTGTATCCAAAGGGACAAGCCAAGTGGGGTAGTCGTTATTTTTCATCTTTGATAAATTTTCCGTTAATAATTCTTCCTGTTCTGTCTTTGATTTTGTTGTAAGCGAAGTTCAGGCAGGCTTCTAAGGTTGTGCCTTCCAAATGAGCAATACCGTTGAGATAGTGTAGAATACTAAATACTCTAAGTCCGCTTGGTTTAGATATTTCTTTGCCTTCATCCCACACATAAAGGCTTATCAATCTACCTAAAGCGTTATGAGCGTTCATTACGTATGAGATGGTATAATAACCTGTTACGGATATATCAACCGCTTGCTTAATATACTTTATAGCATCCAATTCTATAAAGTAACAATAGTTAATCAGTGTTACTATTACATCGCCAATAGCGTCCTGAATAGCAGACTTGTCGTTATCATAACACGCCTTGATAAGTTCGCCTACTTCCTCGTGTGTTTTGATGAGTTCATCAAATGGCGTTAGTTGTTCATAGATTTTTCTTTCTTTTGCCCACTCTTGGATAAGAGGGACGAGTTCTTGGGTTGTTCTCATTTTCTTTGTGATTTTAAGGTTATTAGTCAATTTCTACTTCGTATGCCCAATCCATAGCATCATTTTCTCTTATGTTGTAAGCAAGCCAATCAAACGCTTCTGGATACTTGCTACTTTCACAATCTTCAACAGAAAATCCATAATCTGCCATCTTATCTAATTGTTCAAATACTTCATCGGAGACTTCTACATCTCCTAAACCTACGGTATAGGTTACTTTTACATATAAATTTTTAATTGTTCTCATTTTTTTTGATTTTTTTTAGTTATTAATTCCTCTCTCATTCCCATACAATAGGAGCGGTAATTGATGTTAGACTCGTGTGTTAGTACATAGTCGTACCATTGCAGTATCTTGCCATTCGGCTTGTCGTGTTTCATATCGAAGTATATATCCTCGATATTGAAGAAGTAATCGGATAGGCATATAATACCTCCCCCTACATCGTAATTATCGAATTCAAATTGTAGGTCTTGCTTGTCGCAAAATTCCTTGATGAGATTACGTGCAGCGTACTCGAATAACTCCACTGCTTCTTGTTCTTGTGGTGATTGTTTTTTCATTGTTCTGTAATTTTTATGCTTTCAGTAATGTTTTTTACAAGTCTTTCCGTGTTTTCTGTGAGCTTGTTAGAGATGAGTTTTATTATCTCTAACGAAAGTTCTGTATCTACATTTAATGTAAACTCTTCTCTAAGGTCATTTGTGAATGTTACACTCCCCTCGTATCTGTCTTTTTGTTTTTCGGATTCTTTTTCCCAAGAATGACCGCGTTCAAATTCTAATGAAAATTTTCTTAGTTTAAAATTCTTATTGCTGTTTTGTTCTTCCATTGTTGTTTCATTGCTTATTAGTTAATAATTCTGAAAGCTCCTTGCCCTGCGTAATGAGGTAGTTGTAGAAGAATTTCAAAGTATCTTCCTTCTTAAAGCTACTTAGTTTACCCTCAGGGTCGCTTATTCCCTTCTGATATTGTTCTAACAGTGCCTTAATAGCACTAAACTCCTTCTTACCCTTAGCCTTCGTCTGCTCTTGTCGAAGTCGCTTCTCGGTCTCTGCTCTCATTAGTTGCTTATCCTTTTCGGTAAGTGTAGCGAAGTAAGGTTGTAATATACCTCGCTGATAGAGTGTGTCATAGATAGGCACGGATAGTATAGGCAATTCCTTTGTTTCCTTGTACTCCTCAAAATGCTCATTGAGCCAACGAATTACGTTTTTTTCTTTTTCCTCTTCTGTCATCGTGTTTTGATTTTCTGGTAGTAATTGTGAAATGTTAATGTTATGTACTCGCTGAGTGTCTTGCAACCACTGGCGATATCTTCCCAAAACCTTGCAGACGTAGGACACGTCAAAAAACTGATAGTGGTCGGTTACGTCGCCAAATTCCCCGCTTCTGTCCATTTGAAAAGCCTTGTATATCTCCTGAAAAGAAAGCCCCGAAAAACGGCTAAAAACGGCGTTCCATATTTCCTGCTTTTGCAAAGGGTCAATCTCCCCTTTTAGTCCCACAAGAGTAGCAATGCGAGTAAATACCATTCCGAATGTTGGGGCTATTACTTCACGGTCAAGTTCTCTAAGGCGTGGGTATTCGTGCCCTCTCTTCGCTATTGCCAAAGGTGTGAGTTCCCCAGCCTTGCATATTATTTCTAATGTTATCGGCTGTTTGGCGACCGGCATAAAACCGTTGTTTATCGCTTGTGGATTGTTGCTGTTGTCCGTTTGTAATGATTTTTCCATTTTCATCTAAGATTATTTGATTGTTAGCGGTTTGTTGAGGTATTTGGTCTGCTTGTAACCAACTCGCCTCAAAACCTTTCCATTGCTTCTGTACTACCCTTTCAAGGATAGCATTCTTGTCTTGCCCTGTTTTCCTGACTTGTTCAATGAAAGTTTTAAATGCAAGTTCGCTGTTTATAGCTTTCTTCGCCTTGCGTATTTTTAACCACTCGTCTACAAGCTCGGGGGCAAAACCTTCCGCAAGCATTGCTTTTTTGAAATTGAAAGGAGGGGGGGCGGGCGCAACTTGGGGGGAGGTTTCTTTTTCAGCATTTAAAGGCTGTTCTTTTTTTTCTTCCTCGCCAAAGTCCACACACACGCTTTTTTGTTTCTTTTTTTCTAAAAAAGAAATATCATTAACATTATCATTTACATTAACATTAAGGGGGCTTTTGCTTTTTTTGCTTTTTTCAAAAACCAATTGGTTTTTTTGCTTTTCTTTGCTTTCTTCTAAGTCTTTGTTTTTCAGCGGTCTACCTCCTTTCGCTCCTGCCTCTTTTCTCTTTTCTTTAATTGATATATACTTTTGCGTATCCCTATCAATTGTTTGTTTTACAAATCCGAATGCTACTTTTGCAAGTGGTTTTAGCTCAATTAAGTTACCGTATATGGCATATTCCGCAATAGCCTGATAAACTTCCAACTGAACCTCACTTGGCAAATCCCGAATAACATTCAACCAATCCTTGTAAAAAACAAATGTATCTCGTTCCATAGTGTAGATATTTTATTTTTAAAAACACCCCCTCACCCTCGACAAGCAAGGGGGTGAAAAATGAATGAGTTATTAAATTGCTTTTTTCTGTTCAGCTTCTGCTTCTGCCTCCTCTATAAGGTCGAAAAGTGTAGGCATACTTACCTTTTGAGCCGCCGCTTCACAATAAGCTGCTCCGTCCAAAAAGTACTGAGGGTTTAACTCGAAACCTATCCCATAACGACCTTTAAGCACAGCCCTATATGGCACTGTCATTAGTCCTCCAAAAGGGTCTAATACTACATCGCCCTTATTGCTCATCTGTTCTATAATTCTATCAGCAATATCAAACTGCATTGGGCAAAGATGCATCTCTTTCCCTTTGCTCCACTGTGAGCCGTTAAGGGTAAGCATACGTGTAACATCAGTCCACACTTCATCACTCCAGCTTTGAGGTTGTAATAGCATAAATGAGGTAGGAAGTTTGCCGTGAAGGTCTAATGTTTCAGCAATCTTAACATTAAAATCGTGGTTGTAGACTGTTTCCAATGAAAAACGCTTATACTCTTTAAATATACTGTCGTGAGGAAGTTTAGCCAATTCTTCAGGCATTAAACAGCGGTTACCTGAGGAGCGTGTAAACCCGTGAGCGTCTATCTGCCACTTAGCACGTGTGTAGTCTTTCTTGCTCTTAATTACAGGCTCATCAGCATAAGCGTTAGTTTTATCGGTTGCAGGTTTTCTGAATAGTAAGAGATATTCGGGCATTCCTACACCCATCTTAGTACCGTCCTTGCATTGTTCACTCCACCCTAAGCGGTAGGTTTGATTATTCTCACGAACCACATCAGTAACAATTGTTTTCATACCCATATAGGCAAACCCGTGCTTGGTGTAGTGCTGTATGCAATCTACGTGAAAAGGGTAAACAGTTTGCACGCCCATTCCTGATAGCCCCATTGGTACGATACGGTCTTTTACGTGTATAGCCGCTATTCTGCCAGGTTGCAATACTCTGAATAAGTTAGGGGTAAGGTAGTCCATTTGCTTGAAAAACTCCTCATTGCTTTCAGAATGCCCAAAGTCGGCGTAATTAGGTGAGTACTCGTATTGGGTGCTGAAGGGTATTGAGGTAAGGATAAGCCCTACACTGTTGTCTTTTAGTGCGTGCGGGTTTTCGTTAGGATTGAGTTCTACTACATTGTCGTTGTTTACGATATGGTAGTAATTATTCTTAATTTCAATACGCTCCACGCCTATTTTGCGCGTAAGTACTTGCGCCATTTCAGAATGAGAAAGTCCGTATTTTTTAATGATTTCAGTCATATTCTTTACTAATTTGTTATGGTTTTTCCACTTGTTTTCTAAGGTTTTACGCACGTTGCGTTCGGCTTCGGTATAGATTAAATCTACTCGTACCACGTTCTTCTGTAGGAAGCGTTGCAGGCGGTGTATAGATTGTATAAAGTCGTTGAACTTATAACCTATCCCTAAGTATATTGCCCAACTGCAATATCGTTGAAAATTACACCCTGAGCCTGCTATTACGGGCTTTGCTCCTAACTCTTGTAACTCGCCATAAGAAAATGCTCTGATAATTTCTTCACGCTTTTCAAAGTCCTGAGAGCCATATATTGATTTTATCGTTGGGATAGCCTTCTCAATTGACTTACGCTCGCTCTCTAAATCGTGCCATATTACACGATGTGCTTCTGGGTCTTCCGCACGGAGTTCTAACATTTTAGCGATACGGTCATCTAACGACTCTCGCTTCTCTTGTGCCGATTGTTGCAAACCAAGAGCAGTGTCCTTAAACAACTTTCCTTGTCCGTCTTTCTCTACCCCCGCGTTTTCGTGGTTAGTAGGTATTTCGTGCCAACGCAAATCTAATTCAGGGAGTATGTAGCCCATATCGTCTGCTTCGTTTTGGGTAATATCAGAAGGTTTTGTAACGAAAAGCCCCCAAGAAGATACCCATAACCAAAACTCCTCTTCTTTATGAGCGTGCAAAGTGAGTTTATCAGCCTTAGTACTATCGCGTTTAAAGAAGCGCGTTTTGGCTTGTGATACGTCCATTACCCCTAAGAAGTCGGCATAAGCCAATAACTCTATATAATCATTAGGAGAGGGAGTAGCTGTGGCTACAAATCGGTATTTGATGTTGTCCGCTCCTCTGCGCTGTTGCATTGGCCCGGCGTCACCTGTAAATAACCTCATAAACTCACGGAACGTTTTAGAGCCTCCCAATCCTCTGAGGATACTTGCCTCATCAAGGCTTGCCACTTGAAAGTGTCGAGGGTCTAATTTGCCATCTCTGATACTCTCATAATTGGTTAGGTAGATACCGTCCTTATCGTCTGTTTCCTCAATACGGCGTATAAATTTAGGGGCTATCTCCCAACCGAGAATGTTCTTAGCGTCTTCGACAAACTCTTGTCGTACGGATAGCGGGCAAACTATTAGCCCTTTGCCCCCTCCCAACTTTTGAAGGACTACCCTAACAGCTTCGAGCTGGGTAACGGTCTTGTGAAGCCCAAAAGAAGCAAAACAAGCACGCCTACCGCCTTCGACCATCCACTTTACCATAAGGCGATTGTGGGGCTTCATTCGTGGGTTAATCTCATCAAGTGAGCATTCAAACCCTTGCTTAGGAGCAATTTTGATTTTGTTCTTTAAAAATTCTTGATACTCATTCATTTTGATTTGAAATTAGAGATTTGATAAAGATTGCCGCGCGCTCAATCTCCTTTCAAATCGGTTTGTTAATTTAGCCCCCGCTCACGGCTCGAACGTGAGTGCTTGCCTATCGGGGTGCACAATGGAAAAATTACAACTATTTTATACCTAAACTTGTGATGAATTGCCTGCCCTTCTCTGTCCACACCATAGATTGAGATGTTTTAGGCTCTCCCGTCTTGGTGTCAAAGTAAGGCGTTATACGCATATCTGTATATCCTTTGTCCTGATATCGGTGCGTTAAGAACCATTGACCACTTTGAAAAAATTGAATTTTCATCTCTTTGAGCTTTTGGTTCAACGCCTGTGCGCTCATTCCTAAATCTTTCGCTATTTGTGTAGTGGTAAATGTGCTTGTACTCTGTAATACCTCATCCGTATATTGAGCCTTTGGAACGAGATACTTTATTTTTTCCTCTTGTAGTTCCACCTTGCTTTCAAGCATTTGTATGTTCTGTTTGCTTGCTTCCAATCTCTTTTGCAGAATATTCATAGCGTTATAAATAGCCTCGTCCTCATTGGATATAGTCGCTACTCCATTTCTTAGGAGTTCTTCTATCTTTTCGTCTACCCAAATAGCAAAATCGGGGCTTAATTTCTGTACCACTCGCAAGGCTACCTTTTGGTGCGCCCAAGTGCCATTGGTTCCAGCTATACCCCCTCGCTTAACTATCAGTAAATCAGCCAAACTATAATTTTTTAGTTTGCTAAGTCTTTCTATATACTCTTGAATTTCAAGGCTGTTTACTATCGTTGTTAAATTCTTCTCAGGAAAAGCTTTTGCCACATCTGTAAGATTTACCATTACATCACCATTTCCAAGTTGGAAAGTGATGTTATTCCCATTGTAGTTATAAACTTGATTATTCATTTTTTAATAATATTTTCCTTGTAAGTTATTCACTTGCTTTTCTATCTCATTAAGGTACGCTAAATCATCAGGTGTTGGTAGGTATATCCCCGCTTCCTTACTGGCATAATCTCTGAAATTATCAATGGCGGTTGTCATCTCCTTCGTGTCTAAATTCGCTGTACTTCGCCACGCTTCTCTTATCTCACCCGTTTTTCGGTTAGCGTATTCAGTTCTGAATATCTGAGGGTTTACTATCTTCTTGAATATCTCTTGCTTTACGTATTCAGGAGTCTCACCGTATTCAAGAGCGAACCACGCAAATAGGAGGTGAATGTAATTGTTCTGAGAGTAGGTGCGTTTATGCTTCTTTTCGGTGATTTCAAAGGTCTTTTTCTTTTCGATAAGAAACGCTAAACGCTCCTTTGCCCGTTGTATATCAAACTCGTTGGTTGCGTTGAAAATCATACTTTATTGTCTTTGAAAGCAAGGCAGGAATCGAACCTGCTACTATCCCTTTTGATACTTGCTTTTTTGTTGTGTTAATTACCTAATATTAACAGTATTCAACATTCAGTTTCTTTGATTTTTCATACACAACCTCACCATCTTCAGTTACTTTACTAACGTGAAATGCGTGTCCTTGTACACTGTCAGGTTCTTCATCTTCAAGAAATTCAAATGGACTTTCTTCAAAAATATCCATTGCTTCTTCATAGCTTTCTGCTTCTACAATAGCCGTGTACTCACTTTCTTCCACGTGGCTAAATTTAATTACATACTTGTTCATTTTTTATTTATTTTAAATTGTTTTCTAAAAAGGCATTCCGTCATCTTCTTGTGCAGGTGCTTGCCCCATATTGTTAAATATTTGCCCCTGCTGATATTGCGGTTGCCCTTGTGGCGGGTACGCTTGTGTTTGTTGAGGCGGTGCGTATTGCGGTTGCTGTTGGTAACCTTGGGGAGGTTGTGCATAACCTTGGGACGCTTGCTGGTATTGTTGTGTATGTTGCGCTACATTCGTGGTTTGAATAAGTTCAATCTTCCAACCTACAACCGTATTGAAGTACTTAACCTCGCCCTGGGGACTTGTCCACTCACGCCCTTGTAGATTAAAGTGTACTTTTACCCTCTGCCCTACTTGTAAGTTATCCAACAAAGCGCACTTACTCTGTGTGAACTGAATTATAATATCACTTGGGTATTGCTCTTCTGTGGTGATTACCAAATCACGCTTCTGAAATCCATTCGCTCCTACTGTTCCAGTAGCGAATATTTGTTTAATTCGTCCTTGTATTTCCATTATTTTACTTTGTTTTTGTTATTCTTAAAGAGTTGTTTAAAACACTTTTTTAAGTAAGTGATAAATGTTTCTTTTGGTTTTTCTTCAGGAACTTTGTCTGTTAGTCTTCTTAGAGTTAATGCTACTAAATCGTTACAGTCCATTTCTGAACTCCAATATCTTTTTTTTATTAACTCTAATCTGTACCCTTCGTGATAAAAAACATCACCTTTCTTAAGGCGGTCAAATAAGTATCTATTTCTTGTTACCGTCCAAATCTCACCTACTTTTGGTATTATTTTAGCCATTACAATAAAGGTTTTGCTATTTCTAAGAGTTCTCTTTGCTCCTCAAGGAATTTGTCTCTGATTTGTGGAGTTCTGAAAGCCATTACACGATTAGAAAAATCTAAATCTATTGTATCTATTTCGTTACCAAAATTTTTTATACAATACTTATACTCTTTGTCATCCTCCCAATTAGGTTGCCAACCTTTGTTGTAATAGTCTCTGAGAATTACAAGTTTTTTAAGTGCTTCAAAACAAAAAACATTTTCCTTTTTAGGGTAATTGTTGTCAAATTCATCACACCCATCGTTTTTTCTAATCCACTCTAAAGCATCTTTGACTGTAGGGGCAGGTGCTTTTTGCTCAAAACCTTGAATAGTATAAGGACTCGTCGAAAGTGTCTTTATAGTATTTTTCCCTCTACAACCTTCAGCCGTATAATAACGAACACAACTACCAAATTGTACTGTAATAGGATGAGGTGATAATTTCATATTCACATCTAATATTTCTCCTTTTATATCAGGTTCGTATACTTGGTCATAGACCTTCATTCCTACTTTAAATATTGTTTTCATTTTTCTTTAATTTTACTTATAAAAACTTCTACTTTTATGCAGTTCTAATACTTCGCTGCTTTCCTTTCTGTTCGCCTCGATAAACTCCCTTGCTTGCTGTATGCTAAGGTGTGTATTGATATTGCCGTACGCGTGCGTATATTCGCCCTTTGCGTGCGCTTCTTCTATCGCCTGCTGTATATACTCCTCGCAGTAGTTATGCTCGATAGCGTACAAATCATAACCTTTGGCGGTGATACCCTCCAAGTGTGCTGTATCGGTAGCGTGGAATATCTTTTGCCCACTATTGAGAAATATTCGCCAGCCAATATTTGGCACGTCGTGATAGAGCTTCACTGGTGATACTTTGAAATTGCCGTAATCGTATAACATACCCACTTGCAACACGTCGATATTGTTTAACCCTTCCAACTTCTCTAAGAGGAAGTCAGCACAAGCAATTCGCAAGGTAGGTCGCTCGGCTTGTAATCGTTGTAAGGTTCGCAACTTTAAATGGTCGCCGTGATGGTGAGTTAGGAGCACAATTTTCAAAGAACGTTTTATCGCTTCTAAGGCTTTGAGTGTAACGCCACAATCTACCATTATTGCGTTGTCGTAAACCACAGCGTTACCCTCGCTACCCGAACTAATAACTCTTGTAGGTATCATTCCCATTCATTAGTTGTTAAGTTATAAATACCTCGTGGGAAGTACTTCATTTCGGGGCATTCATCATATTCAAAAGCCCATTTTAAGCCGAAATGCTCAACCATTACATCTCTGGGGTTTTCGGCTGTTATCTTAATCACACAATCGTGGTCTAATGTTTGCCCATTAAAGCGATATACGTGCGATTGTCCTAATGTAAAGTAATGTGTTTTCATTTTTATACGTCTTTAAAATCTACCTTATTAGGCTCTTCACTTGTCACTGGTTGTACAGGTTGTGCATTCTCAGTAGGTTCGTTTTGCTCGATAACCTCTGCGTCTTGGATATATCGCCCTTGTGGGTTATCAATATAGTTGCCCTCATTGTCTGCTTGGTCTTTTTCTATCGCTTTTTGCATTTCCACAGAAAGCACTCCGTAACGGTTTAACAATAGTTTTAGTACTGTCTTTTTTGCCATTAAATCAAACTCATCTTTCCAAAGCCCTCTGTTTGTTTTAGCATAAATCTTAGAGTACTTGCGGGCGTGTGCTTGCACTTCTTCAATTGTCATAAAAAGCGATTGCTGAAATCCGTTGAGTAACTCAATGTAGGCAAGATAACCTATAACCGCACCACTCGGATTTTCACCCAAAAAGTCAATATGCCCCGTTACCTTGTTTCTTTTGATTTCACCCTCACGAATTTCGCAAGTGTTAATCGTTTTGTATTGACCGCTACGAATTGCTAACTGAACAAAACCCTTGTACCCCATTTGAAATTGAGGAATGGTGCGATTTGTTTTGCCGTCGAAATAAGGTATTACATACGCATACCCTAAGTTTTTATTTAGTGGCAAATTCAGTGCAGTAGCATTCATTGCACACTTCATAAGGTCGGCAGGCTCACATTGTGATAGTTCTTTATTACTATCTGATAGTGCTAATAAGTTTGATACAAATTCGCTCTTTTTTGCGCCTAAATTTTGCTCTAAGAATTTATCGGACTTATTAAGGAAGTTCGCTAATGATTGTTTTTGTAATACTTGTGTTTCCATTGTGCTATAGTATTTGAATGTTATTACTAATGATGTACTGTTTTAAGGCTTGTAATTGCTCTCTTGTGCCTTGCACTGTGAAAGTGGTTTGTATAACCTTGTTTTTGTCTGCTTGTGTCTCATTGGTCACTTGTGCAGGTGCTTGCAAAGGAGCAGTCTCTCTCGCTCTTGCTTCATCTACTAATCTCGCTTGCTCGGCTCGTTTCTTTTGTTCCTCGATACGTTGTAATTCAGCTTCTCGTTGTTGCCTGCGGTATTGTGCATTCTGTATCGCTCTTGTAACATCAAGCGTTTGCTTGTACTCGGTTAGTATTTCAGCTTTAAACTCATCAGGGTCGGATAGACTCTCAATGAGTTGGAGGCTCTTTGACACTTCGCCCACAAAGCCTGCTACTTGCTCTTTAAGGCTCTTATCGCTGGCACTAATTGTGATATTCAGTGGCAAGCGTTCAAAGATGAGGAAGTCGATACCTTGTGATTGACACAATTCTGTGAAATACTCTTTGATACGTGCGCTTTTGTCTTCCCTCAATCTATTTTCTACCTGATTGATTTTGTCTTTTAGCGTACTATCTGCCTTGTCGTAATGTACTTTGATATGCTCTTTGTACGCTTTCTCAAAGGCTTCATAAGGAGCGTTTACCTGCTCTTTGATAAACTTGCGTTGTGTCTCGAACATATCAAGTTCTTTGCGTAACATTGCACGAGTGTCTTTCGCGCTTTTACAAGTTTCCTCTGTTACTAACTGGTTGTCGAGGTTCAATTCAGCAATCTTAGCCTCAATCTGTTGCCCTACCGCCTTGATACGCTCGTATATGATGATAGGAGGTTGTTGTAATGTTATTAATTGTTCTTCTTTCATTTGGTTTGTATATTTAATTGTTAATTATTGTTCTTAAAGAAAGTGCCGTGCGTTGTCGTGATGAATTATGTACAGATTTAAGGAAAACACGGCACTTTTCTACGAGTATGAATTAATTGGAGATTTTACTAATATAATTTGATACATTTAGCAACATCGAGTTTAATACACTTATGAATTGTTCTTGTGGTATTTCTGTATAAACTTCGCCTTGATGTGCCACATAATAATTATTAGTCTTTATTGTGTCATCACCCCATACTTCCGCTACATTATAGCTTGGTGTTCTGTTAGGTAATGATGAAGGGTACACTTCATTTACCCTAATGATGTGAAATACATCATTATCATATTTCAATTGGTAGCATTTACCTACCTCTAATGTTGTTACTTGTTTTTTCATTGCTGTAAGATTTTAAACTGTTAAGAAACCATAACCGCTGTAATCGGCAAACTCGGGCATTCGCTCTTCTTCTGCTATCTCTTCTCTATATCGCCTTTCTGCTAACATCTCTTGCACTTGCCCTTCAACATCTAATAAGCCTTCAATTTCTGCCCATTGCTCATCTGTGAACTCAATAGGTAACCATTCACCATTCACCTTTCTGCCACTCTCGCTATAAGTGCCTTTTGCGTCAGCATACAATATAAATTCATAGTAATTGTCCTTGTAAAGCAACCCCCATTGCTCATTATTTCCGTCAGTGTCAGGTTGCAATTTCTCAATAATGTTATTGAATATCTCATTACTAACCCTTGCAGTATCTGGGTGTAATTCTTGTCCAAGAGCCTCGTTAAACGCCTCTCTTTCAAAGGGCACGCACTCTTCATAGCGCTTGCCATTCATCGTTACATAGCCGTCAATTAGAAGAATTTGGCTACTTTGTTTGGTTGTTCCCATTTTTTGTTGTAATTTTGCCATCGTTAAAAAATTATTAAATTAATATTTAGTTAAGGCGACGCTGTGAAGTGTCGCTTTATTTGTTTCTCTTCATTTTCCTGAGTATCTTGTTGGGGTCTTTCTCCTTCAAATCTTCCAACTGTTTTACACTTATAAGCGACTGCCCTCCTGCAAGGTTCTCATTCTTCAATACCCCGCTTGTTAGCCACGTACGCACAATATAATCAGATACTCCTAAGTACTCTGCTACCTCAGGAACACGCAACAATCTCTTAGCACGCTTACGGTCTTCATAATGTTCATACGCAATTACGTATTGGTCTACATATGAAGGCACTACTCCTTTCTTTTCCCACAATTCAGATAGTTCTCTAACACTGAGTTCATCAATCTGAATACTTATTCTCTCTACTCTACTTAACATATCTTATTCTTCGTTTTTGGTAAATGCTTCTTCTTCTGTCATTTCGAGTACCTCTATCACCTTATCTCTTATTGCTTCTGAACGATGATATAGAGGTGTTTCATCCATTGAACGCCACTTTACCAACGTCCAATAACTCACATTCAATTTATCCTCCAATGCTCTTGCAATTGTTTTGTTGAGCATTTTTTTTCTCGCTTCTTTTGTTAGTTTCATTTTATTTTGTACTTTTGCCAAGTAAAAAACGCTAAACGCTTTTACTTTTATTTTCACAGGGCAAAGATACAAACAAAGTTTATATCTACCAAATAAAATACGAACTTTTTTTGTATTTTTTACAAACTTTTTTATAAGTAATTGATTTACAGTGTAATTTTTTTTGAAGAGATTTTGAAAAAATATGACAACAGAACTAAATATATTCAAGGGAAAAGATATTGATGAGGTTCTAAAAGCGTTAAAGCAAGCGGGAGAAGTGCAATATGCAAGTGATTTGCAAGAAAAGTATTTGCCTCATTGGCAACGTCTTAAAGTAGAAGCTATTTTTGAATACCTGTGTACTAATAAACGGTACAACTATCGTTTTGAAGTAGCAAAATATAGTGTAGATTATGGATACTGTTTGCAATATAATTCTGATGAATGGGACGATGATTTAAATAAAGGAGGGTTTGAGGCGTTTTGGCAAGAACGTGAAACTGTTTTACAAAAAATAAAGGGGACGCTGTCCGATTACAACCTCCCCGTGGATACCACTATAAAGATATTCAGCACTATTAGTTCCCTTTTTTAGCCAACATCTCCTTGTGTTGCTTTATGAGTACACTTAGTGCTTGTTTCTTTTCTTTTGCTAATATAACGCCACGCCTGCGTTGTATATAATCCAACGCTTCTCTATAAACGTTGTATTCATCTTTATTTCGGCTCAAAATGTAGTGTAAAAACATCTCTAATTTCTCAACGTACTGCTCTAACTCATCATCAGAAGCGTATATTTGGCGTTGGTCTATAATAACTCTCGAATTGGTTTTATGGCACAATAATAGCCACACAATAACAAGCAACAACAGGATAATAATAATATCATTCATAACGTTTAATCTTTAATTTTTTGCAAAGATATGGAAAATAATTCAAATACAAACAATGTTTTTATTGAAGAAACTCGAAAGAGGTTCAAAAAAGCCATATCTCATCTTAAAGGTGAACAAATAATAAATACCAATCAAGATGTTGTGAATAAAATGGAAATCAATAAGAGTTCTATGTCATTAGCTTTAAAAGGTGATGAAAGGTATCTTACTGAAAAATTCATTACAAAATTCGCTAATATCTATGGTTTCAACAAGAATTGGCTTTGGAAGGGTGAAGGCTCTATGTTTGCTAATGCCGACCTTCCGCCTATAAATGCCCGCTTTATCGAAGTCTATGAATACTTGCAACACACTCGCCCTGATTTTACCCCCGAAAAAATAGGACTTTCTCAGGAAGAAATTAACAACATACGCATAGGCAATGCAAAAGTGCCTTTTATAAAAATTGTAAATCTAAAATCTTTATACCCAGAAATAAATACTGACTATATAACCTCTAATTATGGCGAAATACTAATACCTGTTATAGATTACAGCAAAATAACTGACCGACTTCCACAAGGTGAATTAAAAGAAAAGGAGTATCCCGAGAAATTAGCCGTTAAATTAGTAACTACCAAAGCACAAGCGGGTTGGACGGAAGGATATTACAATGATGAATACTTAGAAGATATGCCTACAATACTTATTGACTCAGAGGAAAAACATCACGGCAACTACTTAGCATTCGAGGTCGCAGGCGATAGTATGGAGCCCGATTACATCGAGGGCGATGTCGTAATATGTCGTGAAGTACAGCGCCACTTGTGGCAATATAAATTACACATAAAAGATTGGGATTTCGTTATCGCACACGCCACCAATGGTATAATGCTTAAAGAAATTATCAAACACGATGTGAAGAACGGTGTTATATACTGTCATTCTCTGAATCCAAAATATGAAGATTTTAAAATTAGTCTTCACGAGGTACGATTTCTCTACAACGTCATAGAAGTACGGCAAAAGGGGCGTAGCAAACGCTCCAATCGTGCGAAAGATTTTCTATAATAAAACAATCTTAAAATTCAAAAATATGAAGCTAATTAATTGCCCAGCTTGTCAAAAGCAAATTAGTAACAAAGCAGAAACTTGTCCTCATTGTGGACATCCGATTGAAAAAGAAAGAAAAAACTTTGAAAGTATAATTGCAATGGCGGTCCTTGCGGTTATGATGTTTATAACATTTATTGTTATCAAGTACTTTAACTAAGAGTATTAATTTTTTTAAACATATATACCAATGAAAAAAATATTATTTTCAGCACTCACAATTCTTTCAGTAGCATTCACAAGTGCACAAGAATTTGAAGTTACCCCTGATGGACTTAAAGAAAAAACATCAGGAAAAGACTTTGCAGTTATTGAAGTACAGGGTAAAACTGCCAGCGAATTGTATAATAACGCTGTTAAGTACATTAATGTAAGTTACAAAAATCCAAAAGAAGTAATAAAAGGTGATGTTAAAGATGACTTTATAAAGTGGGAAACTTTTGTGCCTAATATTGGAACAATTAAAAACAGTTTTGTAACTGTACCCGCAGACGCCCTTATTACTGTGCAACTTTCTTTTAAAGACGGAAAAGCAAAATATGAAGTTGTTAATCAGAATATATATAATAGTCAAAACAAAGGAGAATTAGGAAAAGTAACTTTTAAAGGTAGTAAGTGGTCAGGGTTCCCTATATATGATGAAAAAAATAACAACCTACGACAAGAACAACTTAAAAAAGATATAGAAAACTACTACAATTCACAAATTGAAAAAATTAAAGAATACTTAAATGGGACGTCACAAGCAAAAAATGATGATTGGTAAAATAAAAAAGAGCCTCGCACTTACACGGGGCTCTTTTTTTAACAACTAAAAATAATTACTTATGAAAACACTTCCACATTCTCCAACTTATTACACCCACCAGCAGGACCGCCAATAACCATACCCACCAGCTAACAATTCCTTTCACATCTTTTGTTTTATGAGAAAAAGCCGTTGTGCTTTCTGTACTTCGTAATTCATTATTAGTTGTGCTTATAGTATTCGTAAGGGTAGTATTCGCCACTATTTGGCTATTGGATATGGCTCTTTTAGTAGTAATCTTCACCTTTCCACCTCTTACCCTTATAGTTTCATTGTCGCCGTCACGAATGCGAGTATATGTAAGTTCCTTGCTGTTACCTACGCTATCCTTATCGCTCTCCACTGTTACCTCGTACTCTTGCGAGGCGTGTGTATCGAGTTGCAAGGTTTGAGCGTCTTGCTGAAAAAGTGCCGTACTATCCTTGTACTTTATAATACGCTCTTTCTGCACCTGCTTTTGCTCGGTAGTTGCTACCTTACGAGCCCTGCAACCTAATAGACCAAGCAATACCAGCGCCAATCCGATAACTCCGAAAGCTCTTAGTATTCTTATGTAATTATGCTTTCTCATTTAGATTAATAATTTTTGTAATTATATTCTTCAAACTATCAGCATAGTTGGTAGCGGTTGCATACCCTGCCTTTGCTACCTCCTCAGCAAACTTGTACGAGTCGGATTTTACAAGCAACGCCTTAGCATATCGCTTGTTTCTGAAGAATAATTCTGCGTGGTCTGTAAAGCATTCTTCTGGCGTGTCGTACTTTCTGAACCAATCCTGCACACGATACAGCCATTTACCATCAGTGCGTTTGCTAATGCTGATAATCTTTGGGAACTGCTGAGGGTTAGGAGTTGGTGAGTTTAGTACTTCAGTAGTGAATAGCAATTGCTTTTTCTCATTCGGCGTGCTGCTAACAAGGTTTTTAGGTACTTTTATACCGAAAAAGTTATTACCAACACCACGCTCTCCCCAACCAGTTTCCAACGCCGCTTGTGCCAAAATGAAGAGGTGAGATATGCCTGTTTTGCGCTCTGTTTCGAGTGCAAAAGGTTTGTATTGCTTTATAAATTCTTTTGGTGTCATTGTTGTTCGTCCCTTTTGTCGTTATTGTTTAATTCTTCAGGAATAATACCACTGTTTACCTTTTCGTAAAACTCCCTTAGCTTTCCGCTCTTTTCATAATTGTATAAGGTTCTCATAAAGAACTCAGGTGGAAACTTACCTTTTGAAAGCACAAAAACATTCTTTACAATATCCTTAACAGGGTACAATAAAGATATCATCTGTATAGTAATTTCAAACGCATTCCCCCACCCCGACCTGCTCAATGGTATATTTAAAAGTGATAAAGATATAAAGGCTATTGTGATAAGTAACATCTTAGTAATTGTCCCTTTAAAGAGGTCTACAAAATCAAAATCTCCCTTCTTAAAGTGATACCAAGCACCAGCTAACATATCAAGGAGTAACAAAACCCCTATACTCGCATAAAATATAGCATTTTGTTCCCTATCAGTTGAAAAATAAGCATACAACAACAGCAACGGAATGCTCTTAAAGAAAGCAACAAAGAAATAGTACACCCTATCTCTTAGATGTATCTTATCGTCAAAGTAGAAGAGTAAAACCAACGGTGTTGCCCATATCGCTATCTTTATCTTGGCTTTCATTAGCCACTTCATAAACTTATCCATTAGCCTCCTTGTTTATGCGTTTCACAATAGGGTAAGGCGTTACGCTCGCTACAATATCCCACCAATCAATAAAGGTGCCCTTTACTTCTTTGTCGAATAGCTCTTTGGAAATACCTATGCTCAGCACCCAAAAAAAAGCAAATGCTAATGCCTCCCACCACTTCATAAACAAGACAAACACTAAGAAGGATACCACTAATATAATGTTCCCAAAAAATGAATGTAGTAGTTTGTCTTGACCTGTTAAGTTTCGTTTAATTTTATTCATAGTTCTTTTTATTTAATCTTCATCAGCAGGGCACCAATCAGTTGCAATGTTTCCTATTTCCAATTTTGGATTAGAAACCTTAACGCTTTCAGCCTCACATTGTATGTGTAATCCTAATTGTGATATATATTTTATTTTTTTTTCTCTATTATTGTTTTGAAATATATTAACCATTCTTTCAGAAAACGAAGTACCTATATCTCCACTATTTACCCTCTTCCATATATTATAATACACATTAGTATCATCTGTATAGATTATGTTAAACTCAATTCCTAAACGATTTCCTCCTATGAGATTGTTAAACATTATATCAACAGATAATGTAATGCTGTCGTTTTTTAAAATTTCATTACTAAATAAGGGAGATATGTTGAGCATTTTATATCCACTATTGATAAAATCATTTGATTTTAATATATAGTTACGCCCAACAAACGCCTTCCTTTCAAACTTCTTGCTCATAGTAAGGTAGTTGCCCTCTCCCCATAACGCTACCATTCGCAACTCCTTCACGTCGCTCGGTGTGGCAAAAGTTAGCCCTATTACATTCCCTGCATAGTCTCTTTGTACAGAATTTACTACCAAACCAGCCTCATAGCCCAGTACTTCAAATGTGTTGCCGGTTGTCTCCACGATAAGTACATAAGTACCTTTTGTTAGCGCATTCATTGTGGCAATATTACCACTATCTGCCTTGTCTATCTTTATCGATAACTCGTGCGTGAAGCCTCCGCCAAACTTCTGCGAGCCACTCACTTTAAAAGCGTTGTTCAATTCAAATAAATACCCTCGCTTGCTCGGTAACAGTTGTAAGTGAGTGATTTCTGTCTTGTCGGCGTTCAGTGTAGTATACCTCCTGTCAATGTCCTTGTAAGGTATCACCAATGCTCTGTGTTTTAGTCCCTTTTTTGGTTTATAATCACAATCAAGGATTATATCCTTTATGTTATCTATACACCTCATATCAATTGCATTCTCATTCTTGGTTTATTGATTCGGTTGCTATCACCACAGCCACTATTACATCTATATTCGGGGAATAGTGATACGTTCCTTTCAAGGTACAAAACACAATCTTGCCATAGCAAGTCCGCTTGTTGCTTGTACATTGTGCGTACATCTCTCCGCTCCGCTTGGCTCACTGTATCACCATCTTGATTTTCTTTCACTTTCAATCCCATAGCTGTATCAATATAGTGCCCTGTGAAAGCATATCGAGCATATGTAAAGTACGCTAATACGGCTTTGAGCCCTGCAAATTCGTACTTTTTGCCTTCAAAAGTATAAGTGCCACCATTAAGCAATAAAGAGTAATCCCTCACGGGCGTTTCGCTTGTCAAATCTTGGTAAAATGCCTCACATACAAGTTCTTTTAAGTCAAACATCTGCGCCTCCCTAATAAAACGGTTGAATTCTTCCTCTTTTCGGAATAGCGAAACGCTTAAATACTTGCTACATTCTTGCTTATTAACTAATAACTTCATACTAATTTGCTAATTTCAAAAAGTCCGTTTGCTGATATATTCCTTGCGAATCCGTCGAAAAGCTCCTCGAACATCTCTTGTACATCTTGACGTTCTTCCTGCATTTGCTCCTGCATAAAGAGGCGTGCCTCCTTCAAACTTTCTCCCGATGTATTGCCTAATTTCCCTTCCACGTAATCAATAAGCACAGGGGGCACATTACCATACGACTTGCGGATGTTATTAGCCGTCTTCTCATCGGCATACTTAAAGGTATCGTCCTTGATATTGCTCTCAATAGCCTTTATCAGTACATTATCCTCCAACTTATCGCCCTGCATTTCTGTTTCAAAGTGAAACACACTCTGCTCTGCTTCAACACCTATGCTCTTTCTCAGTTCATTTCTAAAATCCTCGCGTTTTTCCTCACTTTCCATTGTTGGAGTAACAATGGCATACGTTCCAAAGAATCCTTTCTTAAATCCGTTGCGGGTAAATATACTCGACAGCCATTCACTTTCGCAATCACGTATTACTACATCAGCCCAAGCCAGCGGGTAGGTATCATTTCTATCAAGGTTTAAGAAAAACACTTGCCCCTTGTAGTTATCCCAACCTCCTGCCTTGGTTACCTGCGCTTCTATCACCTTAGGACGAGGGTCGTATCGGTCAATTGCGACTAAATTCTTATCCCTATCCTTATAGTCCGCCAATTTATCCCAATCGTTATATACCAGCACCTTGCCTCGATAGTCCTCGCTGTCTTTTGCTCCTAATCGGCAATTCTTGTAAGGCAACACCTGCACACTTGTCTTCTCATAGAAGCCGTTGTAATTCACGTGCACGAATGCGCCCTTATGTATTGCAATGCTTCGCGCAACCTTTTTCAGCAAGTCGTTAGGGGTCTCCCGTTTATCGTTAATAAACAACTCATCTTTTCTAAATCGAACACCTTGCGACCTTGCCTGCTCTCTTCTTTCAATCTCCAATGCAAAACCACGACCATAGATGAAATCGGCAATCACACCCGAACAAGCACGAGCGGTTGGTGAACCTGCCACCAACTGCTCAATAATTGTTGGGTAGTCGTTATTTTGACCATTAGCCAAATACGGGAAGTTCTTATACTTCTCGCTATTTGTCTTTCTCTGTTCTTTCGCTAATTCTACCGCCGTTACCTTTGCCATTGTTAATTGTTAATTGCTAATTGTTACTTAATGAGTTCTTCCCAATTCTCAGGATACACTTCGAAGTTCGCAATCCTATTCTTGTTGATTTTGAGATATTTCACAGCAATTTCATTCGTGATAGTGTCGTTATTGAACAACTCACTACTACCGAAGTCCATTGCCAACGACCCGATACCCTCGCGCAATCTAAATGCGCATTTGTCATTCGCTAATCTGCTAACTTGTTCATTAGCTAATTCTTCTTGTGTGTTTTGACCATTTTTTGCCATAATAATATTATTTTTAATTCTTAACTTTTCTTTGCCCTCATCAACGAGCTTATTCCAATACCCCTTCAACTTATTACCACAAGTCGTACAGGGGTCTTTGTCGTCAAACAAGTAAGCATAAAAGGCGATGAACGTATCTTTGTCCTCGCTCACCGCCTTTTCATACCCACCAATGAGCAACTTATTCAATTTCTCATTTGTAAAAACCATTTTCACCAATTTTTTTTTGCCACTATGCTGCAAGTTTTTTGTCAAACTTCTTCTTAGTGGTTGCGTAGTCGGTTTCGAGCCATTTCAAAGCCACATTAGGCTCTTTCTGATTTGCAGGAGTCGAAATTGTGAGTTTAAAAGCGCCTCCATTAGTGCGACCTTCCCCTTCTGTCACTTCTAATCCTACAAAGAAGCCCAATACGTCAAAACTACTCTCTCCTTTCGCCTTGTGTTCAATTACCGCAACCAATTGTGCTCCATTTACAAATTGGTCAATCTGCTCGTACTCCTCAGCACTCTTGCCGTACACGGTAATACCTATTGAGTGTTTGTAACCGTTGAAATCATCATCTGAAATCTCCGGTTTAATGCTCTCTGATATGTGTGTTTCTTTGAAATTGTCAAAGAAGTAACCGGTTTTGCTCGCTTTGAGCACAAGTGAACTCATTTTGTTTTTCGAAGCGTCTACTGTGGTTGCTGCAAAGTCTATATCTGCTCTATTGATGAGCAAGATACGCTTCTCAATGCCTTTCACTTTGTCTGTACAGTCAAAGGTTAAATCTTTACTTAACGCATTAATACATTCTGCCATAATTTATCTTTTAATGTTTAATTGTTAATGATAAATGGCTAACTAAACATTAACCATTTATCACTATCATTACTAAATTGCCATTGCTCCGGTATTGCCAATCACACGTTGGAAGTCTGCACGATAAGAAGCCTTCAAGAATACCTTCTCAATATCGCCACCCAAGTACTCAACACCTATATCTTTGAGCGCTCCCATACTATCAATAGCAATTTGGCACTCGTTCTTATCAAGTAACAACGCTCTGTGTGGATTGTGCCACTTAGTTCCGTCGTCAAAGTTAGAGCGTATCATATCGTCTAACCATTCAGAGGTAACCACAGGTACACCTTCGAACTCTGATACCATATAACCGCCCTCAACCATTTTAAACGATTGTTCATTGCGGAACTCTTTACGCATAAAACGAGTTAAGTTAGTTGCTAAACTTTGTGTAATTACAAACACAGGAGATGCTCCGGATTTAAAGCCAGCGATATCCTTCAACTGACACAACACCTCATAAGCTCTGCTATCTGCCAATGCACGTTGGTCTGCATAGCTTGTTTTTGCGTTTTCAGCGATAGCAATTTTTTTCTCGGTAGCGGTTGCTACCATTTTCTCAAACTGAGAGAAAAGTCCGTTAAGCACGTTAAAGTTAGCCTTGTCCAAGCCCGCTTTAAGCACTTGCGTACCACTACCGCTTCCTACTGTCGAATGGTTCTTGTCTGCGAAGAAGACAAATCTATTGAAGTCATTCAATATGCCTCCTTCAATAAGTGACACTAAAAACGCCACATAATCCGAATCGTCAATGTTAAAACGGTCTGCTCCTGTTTTAGCCACCCAAGCGTCGAATGTCTTCTCCAATGTTGAATAACAATCTGAAACATTCACCTTTAACGGAACAGGGTCAAACCAGCCCGTGCGCACTTGTGTATCAAGTGGCTTAGAAGGTTTACCGCAACCCTCGTCTAAGTGAGTTACATTCGATACTGGCGCATAATATCCGAACTCAGTACCTTTCACAATACCCTCACGAATTGTAAAGATTTGTTGCAATGGGAGCAAACCAAATTGCCCTTCTTCTAACAAGTCCTTAATTCTCTTGATGTATTCCTTGTTTCTTTCCGCTTCTTTAAGAAACTCTTTAAAAGCTGTATTTGCCATATTCTTATTTTATCTTTTAGTTAAAATTACTTAGTACGCCCTAAAAGCTTACGCATTTTGTCCATATCCAAGCCGTCTCCGACCACAGAAGACTCATTACTTGTTGCTCCTTTGTCGTCTGCTGAAAATCTACTTTGCGTCGATTTTATCTTAGCAAATTCACTTGCCAAAGCGTCAATCTTCTCAGCCACCAAGTTAAAGCATTCCTCCAATTGTTTAGCAAACTCCTCTTGGTTGCCTTCATCAGGATTAGGCTCACTCGCCTTTTCCTTAATTTCCTTAATAGCCCCACCTTCTACTACCAGCGTGCTCTCATCTTTCAAAACATACTCGCCATCGGCAAGCGGTTTTTCGGCGTCTTCTCCCCCGTCAGTCTTTTGCTTCACTTTGTCGCCCACTTGTGGTTTTTCAGCCTCAGTAACTACGGTAATAATATCACCATTAGCAAGGGTCAAATCTAAGTCAAAAGCCTTGTTAATTGAAAAATCAAACGCTTTTTTCACTCTTTCTAAAATATTCATATAATCAACTTTTTTTGTTTTACTTTTGTTTGAAAAAAATAGTCCATTCGTCGCAGCGGGCACATCTACCAAGTCCGAAGACACCCACCAATCAAGAGATAGTCCGGCAAATCGTTTTGTTTCGCCTTCTTCTGTTACCTCCTCTACAACCTCATCAGCGAACACGTATACAGAATTGCCAAACATATCCGGACACTCCGAAGCCATTGAAATGATATAATCAGCAATCGAAATACCTCTGCCCGTTACCTGCGTCTTCTTTGCCACATCTGCAATAAACAAATCACCGTACAGATTGCCGTTTTCAATTCTGAAATTCTTAAACCAACCAATTAGTGACCCCAAATCGGAGGTACCAAAAGAGGGGTGCTCAAAGCGAGATTTTATTTTACCTTCCTTCTCTCCGTATGCTTTTAACTCGTTTAGAAATCTTTCAGAGAAGTAATAACCATTCTTATTAAGCCCTTTATTAGCCAATGCTACCCCATAGATAACGCCATTTTCAGCGTCAATCTGTGAGGCTGTCAATTGTTCATTATGTGTGCTAAAACGAATTTCCATATGGCAAAATTACGCACAACGTACCCTACGACGTTGCTAATGTGTGTTAGCAATGAATTATAAAGCATTTCATTACCTTTGCCCCCAACATTACAGTTGTAGTTTTATTTGTTGTTAATTTAATTATTACAAAAAAAGCACACTATAAAAAGTGTGCTTTCTTCTATTGAAAATTCATTTGTTTTCTTGTATATTTATTTAGGTTATTATTAAACAAAAACACGCCTCAAAAAGCGTGTTTTTTTATTACCCAACCTTTACACATAATTACCCATACTTATATATTATCTTCTGAAATTCTAATTAGGTGCTTTTCTCTTTATAATAAGCTTCCCAGTGTGCTAATAACTTTTCGGCGTGCTCTTTTGGCGTTACTTTTATGTACTTCAAGAAACTTGCCTCCGTTGTGTGTCCCGTAATCTTCATTATTGATAATGTAGGGAAATTCATTAGATATAAGTTAGTAGCGAATGACCTCCTGCAAGTGTGTGAACTTATTAATTGCCACTTCTCGAATACTCCTCGCTCCTTTCTTCTCGTTTTGGGATTCATTAAAGACCCTTCCACTACATCATTAAAGCCTACCAACCTGCACACCTCCTTAATATTGCTGTTAAACACTATACTTTTCAAAGGCGTAGGCATTCCTCGCTTTCTTATCATCTCTTTAATATGATGATGAAGCGGTATTACAACCTTTGCTCCCGATGTATTGCGTGTTTTCTGAGGCTCAACCTCAATAAACTTGCTATCAGGGTCAATGGCGGGCAACGCCATAACATCTGACACTCGTAAGCCTGTCCAAAGTCCTAAAATCATCAAATCACGTGTGTTTTCCAATCTCTTATCCTTAGAAAAGTCAAACGCTACCAATCTTTCAATTTCCGCCTCTGACAATGCCACTGATATACTTTCCTCCTTCGTTTTTGTGAAGTTATCTAAATCGTTAGCAATTGTATGCCCCCTTTCTTTTGCCTTTCTCAACAATACCTTAATACCCGAAACCAATTCACCTATCGTATTAGCCGAGTACTTCTTTTCATTCATACAAAACGCTACAAACTCATCATTTAATTGAGCATTATATTCAGCAACTTTAATACGTCTCTTTATGTAATTTTCAAAATTAATTAAAGCGTTATTAGATTGGTTGTAAAGATATATTCGAGATTGGCTATACTCTCTTCCCGTATTTTTATTAATCGCTCCTTTGATAGAAGAAAGGAAATTCATCGCAAAATCCGTGAAGTAATCAAATTCATTAGTTACCCTCTCGGGTTTGAATTTAGTGTCAAAATCATTCTTTAATTTTTCTCTTGTTATCTTCTCACCATTCAATTTGTAATTATCAATGAGTGTAACAAGGAAGTCGTTATACTGCATAATATGCGCGGCTATCTTTCGCAACCTTACACCGTCAGCACCCTTGCGACTCTTTGGCATACGGGCGTTGAAGTCCCAGTCGTTAGGGTGAATATATTCACCTGTCGAATACTTGAACAATTTTTTTTCGTCAGCAATGTAATACTGAATGATAATTATTGTATCTTTGTCACCATTAGGCTCTTTGAGATAGAAAAACATAATCCGAATAATTTTCGGCAAAGATACAAAAAGGGTAAGTATAGTGGTAAGTTTATTTTAAATATTTTTTATTTTTAAAACTAAAAACGTTTCAAAGTTCCTTGTGTAAGTTGCTTTTTATTTATTTTTTCGTTTTAAAGAAATTAAAATAGATTACTATAACTGTTTGAATGAAAAATAGTGGTTAGCCGTTAATGATTATTCTTTAAGCCTTTAGCTATCGATATCGAACACATTCGAATAGTCTGACTCGTCCGTATCAAAACTTTGGCAAAGTTTCAACTATCCTTCGTGCTACGACCCTCCCTCCATTTTCTAATTTTTCTTCCTTTTTTCTTCTTCCACTGGCGTGAGCTTTTAACTCGTGTCCCTATTTATTAATTTCTTAATTTTCTGATTTTTAACTTCTAACACCTAACATCTAATATATTTCATAAATAAACCTTAAAAAAGTTTTCGTTTTTGTTGTGTTTTATATTTTCTTTATTTACTTTTGCCCCACTATTTACTAAATACAGTAGTTAATAGGAGAAATAAGTAATTTCTAACAACTAATTCCCTTCTCCTATTCCCTATTTTCTAAAATAATAAATAACTAAAAATAATGGAACACCAAAATCAACAAAACAAAAGTTACGCATTACCCATTGCGATGATGTTCGCCTTATTCTTTATGATATCATTCGTAACGGGCTTACAAAACCCTTTCGGGGTAATTGTAAAAAACCAATTTATGGCAAGCAACCTCGAATCACAATTGGGGAACTTAGCCAATTTTATCGCTTATGCCTTTATGGGGATTCCCGCAGGGCTAATGCTACAACGCATCGGTTATAAGAAAACTGCTTTAACAGCTATTGCCGTAGGCTTCGTTGGCGTTTGTATTACTTTCCTTTCAGGTAATATGGGTAGCTTTGGAGTATACCTCACTGGGGCATTTATCTCAGGCTTCTCTATGTGTATGCTGAACGTGGTAGTAAACCCAATGCTCAACACCCTCGGTGGTGGTGGCAAACGCGGTAACCAACTCTTGCAATTCGGAGGCGCTATCAACTCTATCGGGGCAACTATCGTGCCCGTATTAGTAGGGTACCTCATTGGTACTATCAGTGCCGGTACTTCTATTGCCGATGCCAATCCTGCCCTCTTCTTAGCAATGGGTATCTTCGCTTTGGCATTTATTGTACTTGCCCTAATGCAAATACCCGAACCTCACGCAGCGGTAAAACAAAAAGATGTAACCGATAAACACAGTCCACTATCTTTCCGCCACTTTATATTAGGAGCAATAGCTATCTTCCTTTACGTAGGGATTGAAGTAGGAATTCCCAACATCGCAAACCTTTTTATGACCAGTAGTCCAGAAATGAACGGCTTAGCAATAGATACCACTATTGCAGGTTCAGTAGTAGGTACCTATTGGTTCCTGATGTTCATCGGTCGTCTTACCGGAGGTTCATTAGGAGCGAAGTTTTCAAGCAAAGGAATGCTTACTTTTGTATCTTCCTTAGGAATTCTTTTTGTTATCTTAGCTATATTAATACCCGAAACACAAATGGTAAATATGCCTGTGTTCAAATCTGATATATCTTTTGGGTTAGCCGAAGTGCCAATAAGCATAATGTTCCTCATTCTTTGTGGCTTGTGTACCTCAGTAATGTGGGGAGGTATTTTTAACCTCGCTACCGAAGGTTTGGGTAAATATACAGCCGCAGCCTCAGGTATCTTTATGGCGATGGTGTGTGGTGGTGGTATTTTGCCAGCTATCCAAGGTTGGGCTGCCGATGCTTTTGGTTATATCCAAAGTTACTGGGTAATTGTATTAGCATTGCTATTCCTCTTGTATTATGCCCTCGTAGGTAGTAAAAATGTAAATACCGATATCAACGTAGATTAATAATCAAATTTCCCTAAGTTAGAAGAAAGACTGCTCCCACTTTTAGTGGGGCAGTCTTTCCTATTTTCTCTCCTAAAATTTTTTCAAGCTTCTCTCATACAGCAAATTTTCCCTTCGTTCTATCTTCACTCAAAGCCCATCATTCGCAATTTGCCATTGATTGAGTATTATTGGCATTTCTAATATTGTGGCGTTAAATACGTTTTGTCTTTCCTTGTTACAATACTTTGCCAAAGTTTTAAATTGCCTATGCGGCTCGCACCTTTGGCAAAGTTATACTGTATCTCGTGTTACGACCTCACATTACCTTCGTCATTCGTCATTTGTCCCTCGTCATTTCTTTGCTTCTCCGTCATCACATTCCCCCTCTTGAAGGTAGTCAGCGACAGCTGGGTATGTGCCCCGCGAGAGCGGAGTATGTGTAAAGGGAGAGGTTTGTCTCCTTTTCCAGCTAGTCCCCCTTCGGGGGTTCGGGGGCTTACCGAATAAATGACTCGTCACATTCCCCCTTTTTCGTCATTCGTCATTCGTCATTCTCTCCCTTTTTCGTCATACTCCCCCCTATTGCCTATGGCCTAAGGCCTATCACCTCTTCCCTTCTCTTTCGTCTCGAAACCCCGTTTTTACCATTTTTTGCATCGCTGTATTATACTATGAGTCAACCACTTATATACCCTTTCTATACCAATCGTCCAAGATTCGTATAAGCTTCCTATAAGCTACCTATAAGCTAACTACATTCATCCTCACACCCTTTTTCCGTCAAAAACCCTACTTCTCCTCTTTTGAATTTCTCCGTTTCCTTCCGCTCTCTCTAACCTATCCGATTTGTCCAACAAGTCTGACCTGTCAAAAAACGATTTTTATCACCTTATCCAAAAGTATAACTCCACTGCCGATATAGAATAGACAAATGTAAAATTAGCAGATTAGCAAATTATTATTATCTTTGCAAAAAAAATAGAATATGAGAACTGTAAATTACAATAAAATGGTCAATTACAATGTGAGTATCCCTGAGGGAGACGTGCCTATGTTTGAATCTCTTTTCAAGAAATATAATGTGATAGTAGAACCTACTATAGTAGCCGAACCTGTAGAGGAATATATTCCTAATAAAGAAACTATAAAAGCTATTGAGGAAGGAAGAACAGAACTCGCTAAATATAAAAAGGGACTCGTAAAAGGTTATACAAATGCTCAAGAATTGATTAACGATATCTTATCTGAAGAAGATGAATGACACAAAAGAAAATAAAGATTTGTATCGTATTGTCTATGCTACGACCTTTAAAAAGGAACTAAAAAAATATAAAAATCAACCTATTAAGCTATCAAAAATTATAGAAATAATTAATATTTTGATAGAAAAAGGTTCTGAAGGTATCCCAATGGATAAAAAACCTCATCTTTTAACAGGAAATTATAAAGGTTGTATGGAATGTCATATAGAACCTGACTTACTACTTATTTGGGAACAAGATGATACTGAAAAAACAATTATGTTAGATAGAATAGGTAGTCATTCAGAGCTTTTTTATAAAAATAAGAAATAATAAATATTCCTCATAAACTTTTCACTTTTTCACTAAAAAAATATGGCAAAAGAAACCCCCTTGATGAAACAGTACAATCAGATAAAAAGCAAATACCCTGATGCTTTACTGCTGTTTAGGGTAGGCGATTTCTACGAAACCTTCGGTGAAGATGCCGTAAAAGCCGCTCATACCCTCGACATTGTGCTCACCAACCGCAACAACGGTACCGAGCGCAGTGAATTGGCGGGTTTTCCTTACCATTCTATCAATACCTATCTTCCTAAGCTCGTAAAAGCGGGCTACCGCGTGGCAATATGCGACCAGCTCGAAGACCCTAAACTCGTGAAAGGCATTGTAAAGCGAGGTGTTACAGAACTCGTTACCCCAGGAGTTGCCCTCAACGACGATATATTACAAAGCAAGAGCAACAACTTCTTAGCCTCAGTATGGTTGGGCAAACAAGGCTGCGGTGCAGCTTTTCTCGATGTTTCTACCGGTGAGTTCTTGGTAGCACAAGGCGATAAAACCTATATCGATAAGCTCTTGCAGAACTTCCGCCCCAGCGAACTGCTCGTTGCTAAACATCAAAAAAAGGAATTTGCCGAACATTTTGGCGACGACTTTCACTGTTTCTACTTGGAAGATTGGGTCTTTAAAGACGATTATGCCCAACAGGTACTTACCAAACACTTTCAAACCAACTCTCTCAAAGGCTTTGGCGTAGACGAACTCACCGAAGCAATTCTTACCGCAGGGGCTATTCTCTACTACTTATCCGAAACCCAACACCACCAACTCCAACACATTACTGCCATTCAGCGCATCGCCGAAGAGGCTTATGTATGGCTCGACAAGTTCACCATTCGCAATTTGGAACTCTATACGGGCAATACTACCCCCTCGGTGAGTTTGCTCGATGTGATTGATAAAACGCTATCGCCTATGGGTAGCCGTACCCTCAAACGCTGGTTGGCGTTACCGCTGAAGAAGTTAGACAAAATCCGTCAGCGTCACGAGGTGGTCGATTACTTCTTGAAGCATATCGATGTATTAGAGCAGGTGAAAACAGCCCTCAGCCGTATGGGCGACATCGAACGACTGATTTCTAAGGTTGCTACTCTTAAAATCAATCCGCGGGAGGTAGTGCAATTGCGCGCTTCCTTGGAACATATCCCCTTGATAAAACAGTTGTGTTTGGCTTCTGCTAATGAATCGCTTACCCTTTTGGGCGACAAGCTCCACAGTTGCGAACAGCTCAGCGCGCGCATCGCCGAAACACTCAATGAAGATGCTCCTGTGAACATAGCCAAAGGCAATGCTATCGCCAAAGGTTTTTCGGCAGAATTGGACGAACTACGCGGACTCTCACATTCGGGTAAAAGTTATTTAGACGATTTACTCTTACGCGAAAGCCAACGCACGGGTATTCCTTCTCTAAAAATAGATAGCAACAACGTCTTTGGCTACTATATCGAAGTGCGTAACACTCATAAAGATAAAGTTCCTGCGGATTGGATACGCAAGCAAACCCTTGTGAATGCCGAGCGTTATATCACCGGAGAACTCAAAGAATACGAAGCTAAAATATTAGGTGCTGAAGAAAAAATCGCTCAGTTAGAGCAATCGCTATACGCCGAACTGATTGCTTTTATCAGTGAGTATATCGGTCAGGTACAAACAAATGCCACGCTTATCGGTCAGCTGGATTGCCTTTGTGGTTTTGCTACTTTGGCGATGGAAAACAACTATCACCGCCCCGAGATGAACGAAGGGTATGCCATTGAGATTAAAGACGGTCGCCACCCTGTGATTGAAAAGCAATTGCCCGTTGGTACGCCCTACATTGCCAACGATGTATATTTAGACCGTGAACGCCAGCAAATCATAATGATTACTGGACCTAATATGTCGGGTAAATCAGCTATCCTGCGACAAACTGCTCTGATAGTCCTCTTGGCACAGATAGGCAGTTTTGTGCCTGCTGCCAACGCTCAATTAGGTATTGTCGATAAGATATTCACCCGTGTAGGAGCAAGCGATAACATTTCTATGGGTGAATCTACTTTTATGGTGGAGATGAATGAGGCAGCCCTTATTTTGAACAACATCTCCGATAGAAGTTTGGTGCTCTTGGACGAAATCGGGCGTGGTACTAGCACCTACGATGGTATTTCCATAGCGTGGGCAATCGCCGAATATTTGCACGAACACCCTAGCAAAGCCAAAACCCTTTTTGCTACGCACTATCACGAACTCAACGAGATGAGTGAGCAATTCGAGCGCATCAAGAATTACAATGTATCGGTAAAAGAAACCAAAGACAGCGTACTTTTCTTGCGCAAACTCACCGAGGGTGGTTCAGCACACAGTTTTGGGATACACGTAGCGAAGATGGCAGGAATGCCTCAATATGTGATTCAGAAGGCGAATAAAATGCTTAAAAAGCTCGAGGAGAGTCATAATGTAGTACCCACTGCCGAAGTGGTTAAAAACGCCCAAAAAGAAATGCAATTAAGCTTCTTTGATATGAACGACCCACTTTTAGAAGCCCTAAAAGAAGATTTACTCAGTCTCGACATCAACACCCTCACCCCCGTAGAGGCACTGATGAAGCTCAACGAAATGAGAAAGCGAATTAGCTAATTAGCAAATTTGGAAATTAGTAAATTAGTAAATTAGTAGTGTCGCTACATTCCCCCTCTTTGAGGGGGTTAGGGGGAGGTTTTAACAGCATCGCTACACTTTAGCAAAGTCTATAATAACTAAACAATTTAAAAATCAATAAAAATGAGAAGAACAATTTACACACTTTGTGCAGGCTTATTTGCACTGCTTACAATTGTTGGATGCTCTAAATCCGACGACAATGAAGGAAAGAAAACTACCGAAGTTACAAACTTCAACATTCCTAAGGAAGCTAAAGCCATTTTGCCCGACAAAACTCTTACCGAAATGGTTGCCAACGGAATGACCATTCACGAAGGAACTAACCCGCCTAATATCGAGGGTATCTATTTGCTCGACAACCTCAAATTCCTTTACACCAGTGACCCCGACGACCATTACTTTACCAAAGGAGATCCAGCTGCCGATTATAAATATAAGTTTTATGATCAACAAGGAGTAAAGGTAAAATCTGATTACAAAGCACTGAAATTCGGAGTGTTTGATACAGCTACAGGCTCTGGTGCTATCATTTCAGGTAGTGGTAACAAGTTTACCGTCTTCCTAAACCACGCTGCTAATACAGAAGGTGTAAAGAATAACGATGTAACCCTAATTTCAGGTGAACTGACTCCTCAAGGTATTAAAAACTTAGCGTTTGTACTAACAGTTACTGAAAAAAAAGACAGTGAGAATAAAATAATGAAAGTAGGTACCTATCGTATTTTCACTCACTACGAAAGAATTGCTCAAAAAGTAACAGCGTATTAAACCTGTTACTTATCACAATATTCCTTTCCTTCTTGCTAAATCAATCGCTTCTATAAGGCTTTCAGCATTGAATTTTTCCCGTATATTCTGTCGGTGTCTATTCACTGTGTAAGTGCTGATGAATAACTGTTCAGCTATTTCTTTGCTCGAAAAGCCTTGCGAGGCAAGTGTGAGTATTTCCTTTTCTCGCGGGGTAAGCACAAAATCTTCCTCTTCTATTTTTATGGGGATAATCTCCCCTGTGATACAGTGTTTCATTTGCACCCTTACCGGCAAGTTCTCCGATTGGTCAGGGGCAATTTCTATAATGCCTAAGGCGAGGTAATTATCGTCAGTAACTTCTAATAGTTGCACCTCGTTAGTCACGCGCCCATAAGTGCCATCGGTTGCCATTCCGCGATAGTCGTAAATGTATTTGTACTGCACTTGTTCTTCTTTGGGTAAGGACGATAGAAACTCGTAAATCTTCTCATCTATGAGCTCTTTCATCGCCAAATCATCGGGGTGAATGCGTCGTTTTAGCGGATAATCTTGCATTTCACTGCTGTCGTTCTTAGGAATATCGTCGTAACCAAAGAGTTTAAACTTATCGGAAATAAAATAGAAATGCTCGTTTTTATCTACTATAAAAACGGCATTATTCCCTATTTTTGCTAGCATTTCGGCATAAGGGATATACTTCTGTGCTAAGATTTCCATAGAGGCTGAGGTGCTCATCGTCAATTAAAAATGGTTATTTTTGCGTATTGCCACACTTGCGCAACCGCCGTAATTTTGCCCCAAAATTAATAATTATTTCTCAAAGATGAAAAATTACAACAGTATTATTATAGGTAGTGGCTTGGGCGGACTCATCGCCGGAGCTACTTTGGCACTCTGGGGCAAGAAGGTAATTGTGCTCGAACAACACTATATCGCAGGTGGTTGTGCTACCGCTTTCAAACGTAAAGATTACCTAATGGAAGTAGGTTTGCACGAAATCGACGGATTGAACGAAACCGACCCTAAACGTCCTATCTTAGAACTTTTAGGGGTGTTTGAGGAAGTAGAATTTCTAAAAGTACCCGAATTCTACCATTTGAAGAAGCAAAACTTCCAGTGTACCCTGCATCACGGGGCAGAAGCCAAAGCAAAACTCATCGCCGATTTTCCTGATAGTAAAGTCGAAATCGAGCGTTATTTTCGACTCATCGATAGGCTTTACACCGAAATGCGCCGACTCCCCCGTAGCAAATGGCTCAATATATTGCTCTACCCGCTGATGCCTTTCTTGATTCCTACCATTATCAAAACTTCTACAATGAATGTGGGTAAATGGCTTGATGCAAATATCAAAAATGAAGCACTCAAAAACGTACTCACGGCTAATTTGGGTTATTATACAGATGACCCTTATAACCTCTCGCTAATGTACTTTCTAATGGCGCAAGGTAGCTATTTAAACGGAGGAGGCAACTTCGTGAAAGGGGGTTCACAGTCGCTGTCTAACTACTTGGTGCGCTTTATCGAAAAACGTGGCGGACAAGTGCTTACGGGTAAATTTGTAGAAGAGATTTTAGTGGAAAACAACCAAGCGGTGGGGGTGAGCTATCGCGATACGTTCAACACTTCGGCGGCTAAGCAATCGCTCTATGCCGATACCGTGGTCGCCAATGCCGCCCAACCTATTGTTGCTCAAATGCTCCCCGAGCCTTATCGCTCTAAATTAGCGCAAAAGGTAGCACCTTTAGAACTTGCCTGTTCCTTGCTCACCATTTATTTGGGTTTCAATACCGATTTGAAAAAACTCGGCGTAAACCACTATTCTACCATCATTCAGGGTCAAAAAGACTATAAACTGAAAGATGTAAAAGCCGACTCGCAAGGTGATTGGGCTCAAAAATCATTTACTTTTGTGAATTATGGGGTAGTAGATGCCCAGTTAGCTCCTGAGGGAAAGACGGTAGGAGTAATTTGTGCTATTGATTACCTCAAAGAATGGGAAGGACTCAGCGAAACGGAATATCAGCAGAAGAAGGAAAGGGTCGCACAACTGTTTTTAGCCCGTTTAGAAGCCGAATTTCCTACTATTCTCCAACACTTGGAGTGTTATGAGGTAGCCACTGCCAAAACCATAAAAAGATACACTTTAAACCCGCAGGGCACTCCGTATGGCTATGTGCAATCGGTGAAACAAACCTACCCTAAACGCGATAAACTCACCGCTTCACCGCTGAAAAACTTGTACTTTGCCTCGGCTTGGGCGCCTTCGGGGGGTGGCTATTCAGGGGCGATTTACAGCGGTTTTATGACGGCAAGCAAGATGAAAACCCAAGTAAAATGGCACAACTACACGCCCTCAACTCTCGCCGATGAACGCTGTGTAAAACTCTTAGCAAAAGAATTTATCGCCCATAACACTATCTTGCTCACTTTTGAAAAACCTAAAGGTTTAGAGTATAAAGCAGGACAGTATGCCGTATTGAGCCTCAACAACCCTCGTTATACCGAATTGGATATGCCTTTGCGTCCGCTCTCAATGGTCTCTCATCCTGATGAAGATACTTTGCAGTTTGCAATGCGCCTCAGCGATAGCAGTTTTAAGAAAAGTGTTGTCGAAATGGTGATAGGTGATACAGCCACGATATTCGCTCCTATGGGTAATTTCACTCTTAAAGGAAAAAATAAGCGCATTGTGTTCCTCGCCTCAGGGATTGGCATTACCCCAGTACTCCCTATGCTCAAAACCTTAGTACAACAGCAATTTGCAGGTGAAGTAGTAGTATTTTACTCCAATAAAACCGAAGCCTCAGCTGCTTTTCACAGCGATTTACAACATAGCACTTTGGCTAACTATACCTATCTGCCTGTGTTCACCGCCACCCAAAAGCGCCTCAATACCGATTTTTTAAAGGAGCATCTCCACACCCTCACCGATTGTGACTATTACATCGTGGGAACCAATAGCTTTACCAAAGCAATGCAAGAGCTCTTGTTAAAAGAAAACGTACTCGCCACAACCATCTTTAAAGACGATTTCGGAGGGTAATTTTATAGTTATATAAAAAACTTTGGCAAAGTCTCTACTCGCCCGTCGTGCCACGACCTTTGCCAAAGTTATACTTCGTCTCGTGTCACGACCTCCCATTACCTTCGTCATTCGTCATTCTTCCCCCATCATTTCTTCACTTTTTTCTTCATATTTCCGCCTATTACCTATTCCCTAAGACCCCACACTTCCCCATTTTCTCATTTCCAAATCTGCTAATTCCCTAATTTCTCTTCCTCTTTTCCGTCATACTCCCCCTAGTGCCTATGGCCTAAGTCCTAGCGCCTCTTCCTCTTTCTTTCGCCTCGAAACCCCGT
>NZ_KB291529.1:85502-89526 GCF_000318315.2 Capnocytophaga sp. oral taxon 324 str. F0483
CTTCCTATAAGCTCTTTATAAGCTAACCCCACCCATCTTCCACCCTTTTTTCACCAAAAACCCTCCCTCTTCTCTTTCGTTCTTTTCCGTTTCCTTCCGATAGCTCAAATATGTCACTTTTAGGGGTATACACTTTGCCAAAGTTTGAAACTTTGGCAAAGTTGAATAAACTGACAATATTTACTCATTTTCTAATTCTCTCATTTTCCAATTTTCTAATTCCCCCGTGCGGCTCGCACCTTTGGCAAAGTTGATGTTTCAAAAAGTTACTTCCCCCATTTTCTAATTCTCTCATTTCCTCATTTGCTAATCTGCTAATTCTCTCATTTGCTAATTTCCTAATTACTTCCTATCTTTGCAACTCATAACTCAATCCTATATGAAACTATACTTTTACCTTTGGGCATTTGCTCTTACGGCTTGCCACAACTCATCAGAACAAAAAGAGTTGCCTAAAAAGCAACTCACCAATTACGTAAATCCGTTTATCGGTACCGATGGTACGGGTAACACCTACCCAGGAGCGATGACTCCCTTTGGAATGGTGCAACTAAGCCCCGATATAGGTATCCCTGGCTGGGACAGAATTTCGGGTTACTTCTATCCCGATAGCATCATTACCGGCTTTTCACACACCCACCTCTCAGGTACGGGAGCGGGCGACCTCTACGATGTGCTGATAATGCCTACCAATAGCAGGTTTAACGAGCGCATAGAGGCAAACAACCGTTTGCCCTTCTCTTATTTCTCTCACAAACACGAAACCGCTACGGCAGGCTATTACAGCGTCGATTTGCTGAGTTATGGTATCAAAGCTGAACTTACCGCCACTCCTCGTGTAGGCGTGCAACGCTATACTTTTCCTAACGACGAACAGTCTAAAATTACAATAGATTTAGGTTATAGCATCAATTGGGATAAACCTACCGAAACCTATCTAAAAGTGGTGGATAATACAACTTTGGAAGGCTATCGCTTTTCTACCGGTTGGGCACGTAACCAAAAGGTCTATTTCGTCATCAAACTCTCCAAGCCCTTTGCTGATAAGAAGTTTACAGAAGAAAAAGAAAACGGCAAGAGCAACCGTTCTAAAATTGTACTCCGCTATGCTACCGCCGATAATGAAGCCATTGTAGTGAAAACAGCTCTCTCTATGCATAGCATTGCAGAAGCGTATAAAAATATGGAAGTTGAAGCGCCTCACTTTGCTTTCGACAACTATCGCGAGACAGCTCGCAATCTATGGGAGAAGCAGTTGCAGAAGATTACGGTAGAAGGCGGTAATGAGGAGCAAAAAACGATTTTCTATACAATGCTCTACCAATCGATGTTGGCGCCTAATCTTTTCAGCGATGTCGATGCTCCCAAAAAGCGTTATGATACTTTTTCTCTTTGGGATACTTTCCGCGCAGCTCACCCTCTCTATACCTTGTTGCACCGCGCAGCTTCCGCCGATTTTATCAGTAGTTTTTTGGCACACTACCGCGAAAATAGTGCGCTACCGGTGTGGAGTATGCAAGGAGGTGAAACCAATATGATGATAGGCTATCACGCTGTGCCTGTTATCGTAGATGCGTATTTTAAGAAAATACCAATGGATATTCCTTTGGCTTACGAGGCTTGCAAGCAAAGTGCAATGGTAAACGAACGCGAAATCGACTTATATAAACAATATGGCTATGTGCCTTACGATTTAGATAAATCCGATGAAAACTGGTCGGTGTCCAAAACCTTAGAGTACGCTTACGACGATTGGTGTATTGCACAATTCGCCAAAGCATTGAATAAAAAAGAAGATGAGGCTTACTTTGCCAAACGCGCTGAAAACTGGCGTAATCTTTTCGACGAAAAAACTACTTTCTTCCGCCCTAAGGATAGCAAAGGGCAATTTATCAAACCTTTTAACCCCAAAGATTATAGTAAATACTTCTGCGAAAGCAACGCTTGGCATTATCGTTGGTTTGTGCCACAAAATATCGAAGGATTGCGCAATGCAATGGGAGGCATTAAGGCTTTTGAACAAAAACTCGACTCGATGTTCACTTTGGCAGTTACTCCCGATGAGAAACTGCCTATTTTCAGTACCGGTATGATAGGACAGTATGTGCACGGTAACGAACCGAGTCATCACGTGGCTTACCTCTATCATTTCACGAACCACCCCGAAAAAGCTACCCAGCGCGTTACCGAAATATTGAACACTCAATACAAAAATACACCCGACGGACATTGTGGTAATGAGGACTGCGGACAAATGAGCAGTTGGTATGTGCTTTCCGCCTTAGGTTTGTATCCTCTTAACCCTGCCAACAGCAGGTATTATATAAGTGAACCGCTATTCGATAAAGCTACGTTGCATTTAGAGAACGGCAAGACTTTTACGATTGAAAAAAGAAAAGACAGCAAAGCAAAAACACTACTCAACGACAAACCGCTGAATAGAGGATATATTACTTATGAAGAAATTATTGCAGGAGGACGTTTAGAGTTTAAGAAATAAACGTTTTTACTACCAATGCTGAGTTAGTACCTCCGAAACCAAAAGAGTTACTCAAAAAGGCTTTAATAGGGCGTTCTACAGTTTCGGGAATAATATTTAGCTTAGCAGAAGCCTCATCGGGGGTTTCAAAATTGATATTAGGAGCTATAAAACTGTTTTGCATCATCAGTACTGAATATATCACTTCGCTAGCTCCTGCCATCCAGCACTCGTGTCCGGTCATTGATTTTGTGGAACTCACAGGAATATTACTGCCAAAAATCTCATAAATAGCCTTTGCTTCGTTAGCATCGCCTATGGGGGTAGAAGTGGCGTGCGCATTGATATAGTCGATTTCACTGGCTTGCATACCTGCATTTTTGAGGGCACGCGCCATCGCACGGGCAGGACCTTCTACATTGGGTGTAGAGATATGTCCGCCATTAGACGAAAAGCCATAACCTACCACCTCAGCAATTGGGGTTGCTCCACGCCTTATCGCCGACTCGTAACTCTCCAACACCAAAGTAGCTGCCCCTCCACTGGGTACTAAGCCGTCTCTACCGGCATCGAATGGACGAGAAGCCAAAGTGGGTTCGTCCTCACGCATTGAGAAGACCCCAAGACCATCGAAACTGCCCATACTGTACTTATTGATTTCCTGAGCTCCGCCACATATTACGCAGTCTTGCATACCACTTTGGATAAGCAAGTAGCCTAAGCCTACCGAATGCGACCCACTGGCACAAGCGGCGCTGATACTCATATTTACTCCTCGCAATTGGAAGAGAGTAGAGAGGTTCATCGTTACGGTAGAGTTCATCGTGCGGAACACCGCCCCAGAGCCTACGAGGGTAGTATCTTTCTTCTCTCTTATCTTATCGTTTGTAAGAATTACCGACTCGGCTACACTGTCGTTGCCGTAGAGGATTCCCACTTCGTTTTGTTGTAAGAAATCGCTATCGATACCGGCATTTTTAAGCGCTTCGAGGGTTGCCATATAGGCAAATTCGCTTTCTTGTCCCATAGAAATACGCTCGCGACGACCTAAGAGTCCTTTTAGGTCGGGGTTTTCTACAAATCCCGTCAGCGCTGACCGATAGCCGTATTCTTTGCGTTCGGGCAAGAAAACAATACCCGATTTTCCTTGGTATAACGAATCACGCACCTCACTGAGTGAAGTGCCTATACAGGAATAAATACCCATTCCGGTGATAACTACTCTCATAAATTCAATTAGAAAATTAGCAGATTAGCAAATTAGAAAATGTGGGGGCAAAAGTAAGAAATAATACTGATAATGCCAAATAATGCCAAATAATGCCAGAAATGCCAATAATACCAAGTAATGCCAATAATACCAAGTAATGCCAATAATACTGATAATTAACTTTGCCAAAGGTGCGAGCCAAAGCCAGCGAGAGCTCACAGCTGGGTATGTGGGGGCTGTTAAATTAGCAAATTAGCAAATTAGCAAATGGGGAAATTAGCAAATGTAGAGGGTTGAGGGGTTCGGAAGATATCGGAGAAGTTCGGAAGAGGGGA
>NZ_KB291530.1:0-26404 GCF_000318315.2 Capnocytophaga sp. oral taxon 324 str. F0483
AACATCCCCCTAGCCCCCTTCAAAGGGGGAATGTGGCGACGGAAAAAGAGAGGGGTAGCGATAACAAGAGGAAGGCAAGATGAAGGAATGATTTTTGGTTGATAAATTTAACTGATAATTAATGTATTGGTGGGGCTAAGGTGAGATTAAGGATAAAAAAACACGGAAAAAATTTGCAGTTAAAAAAAACTGTTGTACTTTTGCGCCGTCAATCATTGAAACGTTCATCATTTGCGGGTGTGGTGAAATTGGTAGACACGCTAGACTTAGGATCTAGTGCTTCACGGCGTGGGGGTTCGAGTCCCTTCACCCGCACAAGAGCCTTAATTCATCAGTAGTGAATTAAGGCTTTTTTATTTTTATGGTAGGGGTAAAGATAAAGAAGGGTGGTGATTTTTGGGATTTTTAATTTTAATAAACACCCTCCCTAATTTTGATAAACATCCCCCTAGCCCCCTTCAAAGGGGGAATGTATACCACAAAAGCAATAGAATAGATGTTGCTATTTTCTTGTAAACATCAATTTTGTTTTGCTATAAAACAGACAATAACTATGCAGAAAACAACTATCATCAGTATTATTCCTCTGCTCGTATTCGTAGCATTATTTTTAGGTAGTGGGTTGTATTTCGACAACTTCTACTCGCTACCTGCTCCTATTATTGCACTTTTTTCGGTGGTAGTGGCTTTGCTTATCTACCGAGCTCCTATGAAAGAGAAAATAGGATTGTTCTTTAAAGGGGCGGGTGATAGCAATGTGCTACAAATGTGTATGATTGCACTTTTGGCTGGGGCATTTGCTTCGGTGGCAAATGCTTTGGGAAGTACGCATAGTATTGTGAATATGGGTATGTATTACATCTCGCCAGAGTATTTCCCGGTAGGGATTTTTATCATTGCATCGTTTCTTTCGTTTGCTACGGGCACTTCGGTGGGTACTATTATGACGCTTTCGCCGATAGTGTTTGACCTTGCTACCCAAAGCCAGTCGAACACGGCACTCATAGGCGCATCACTGCTATCGGGGGCGATGTTTGGGGATAACTTATCTCTTATTTCGGACACGACGATTGCCGCCACGCAGTCGGTTGGATGTCAGATGAACGAAAAGATGAAGGCGAATGCTAAAATTGCGATACCAATGGCGATTTTAACGGTTATCATACTGCTGTTGACAGGAAATCCTGAAGCTGAAAATCACCTTCACAATCAGTTGTATAGCGATTTTAACGCTGTGCTTATTTTGCCTTATGTAGCGGTGGTGGTAATTGCGCTTTTTGGGGTAAACGTATTTGTGTCGCTTTTCTTGGGTATTCTTATCTCGGGGGTGATAGGGTTTGCGTACGGCAAGTTTCATTTCTTGCAGTTTGCTACTGATATTCACAAAGGTTTTATGGGAATGGCTGATACCTTCTTCTTATACTTTATCATAGGAGGATTGGCGTTTTTGGTAGAGCATTTTGGCGGGATTCGGTTTTTGATGAATCTCATTACTCAGCGGATCAAAAGTGGCTCGTCAGCTCTTTTAGGGATGGGCTTTTTGGTGACAGTAGCCGATGTGTGCGTGGCGAATAACACGGTGGCTATTCTCATCGCTTCGAAGACGAGCAAAACGATTGCTGAACAGTTTAAAATACCGTTGCGCAGTGTGGCATCGGTATTGGATATCTTCTCTTGTTATGCGCAGGGGCTTATCCCGTATGGAGCGCAGGTAATTGCCCTATACAAATTTGCCGACACGATAGATTACCCCCAGCTGGTGATGTATGCTATTTACTTACATTTACTGCTGATAGGCACTTTGGGGTATATTTATGTGGGTAAAAAGTAATAAAAAAATTGTTTTTACAGAGCTTTAACAGTGATGTCTTCTACTTTATAAGTGTTTGTATTCTATTAAACTACATAAGTTTATCATAACAGACTATAAAATTATTGTAAAATAATTGCAAAAAAATTTGCAATTATCAAAATATTGTTTTAATTTTACGGCGAATTTAATTGACTTACCTAAAAGCCAATCTTTTGACTTTTCCGTAGCCAGAATACCAAACCTTATGAACGACCCACTATTGCTACCATACCTCCCTGTTATTCAGGGAAGGCATCAGCACTTTATCGATGTCCTTCATAGAGTGCAAGGGGACGCTAAGTGCCTGGCTGATGCTTGTAATTCGCACCTCTACTACGGTCTGCACCGTACTCATACAGAATGGGTGCTACGCGAGTGGGCTCCAAATGCAACGGCTATCTTTCTTCTTTGCGATAGCAACGACTGGCAAAAAAACAAACACTATTCTTTCACTAAACTAAACGACCAAGACTGGGAATTGCGTCTTCCTGCTAATATCCTCCGCCACGAAATGCTCTACAAACTACTTGTGGAATGGGAAGGAGGCAGTGGCGAACGCCTCCCCTCACATACTACCCGCGCTGTGCAGGACGATTATACCAAGGTGTTTTCCGCCCAAGTGTGGTGTCCCGAGCACCCCTACCACTGGCAACACCCGCGCCCCAAAGCTGTTCCACACCCGCTTATCTACGAAGCACATATCGGGATGAGTACTGAACACCAGCGCGTGAGTACTTTTATAGAGTTTCGCCTCTATGTACTGCCCCGTATCGCAGCCTTGGGCTATAACACTCTCCAACTGATGGCAATACAAGAACACCCTTACTACGGTTCTTTTGGCTATCAGGTGGCTAACTTCTTTGCGGTGAGTTCACGCTTTGGCACCCCCGAAGAACTCAAAGAACTCATCGATACTGCCCACGGCTTGGGCATACGTGTACTATTAGACATTGTACACTCGCATTCGGTAAGCAATGAGGCAGAAGGGCTCAGCTGTTTCGACGGTACCGACTATCTTTACTTCCACCGCGGTGAGCGCGGTAAACACCCCGCTTGGGACTCCCGCTGTTTTGACTATGGTAAGCCCCAAGTACTCAACTTCCTACTCTCTAACTGCAAATACTGGCTTGAAGAGTTCCGCTTCGACGGTTTCCGCTTCGACGGCGTTACCAGTATGATTTATTACGATCACGGTTTAGGCAAAGCCTTTACCAATTATAGTTTCTATTATGATGGCAATGAGGACGACGACGCTTTGGTGTATCTCGCTCTCGCTAACCAACTTATACACGAGCTCTACCCCGAAGCGCTCACCATTGCCGAAGAAATGAGCGGATTGCCCGGCCTTGCCTCGCCTATTGCTGAAAAAGGCATAGGCTTCGATTACAAGCTGAGTATGGGTATTCCCGATTATTGGATTAAGCTCCTCAAAGAAGTCCCCGATGAGCAGTGGCACGTAGGCGATATCTATTACGAATTGACTAACAAGCGCGCCGAAGAACGCACCATCAGTTATGCCGAAAGCCACGACCAAGCCTTGGTGGGTGATAAAACGATATTTTTCTGGCTCACTGATAAGGAAGTATATACCGGAATGAGCGTATTCGACCACAGTCTCATCATCGACCGTGCAATGGCTTTGCACAAGATGATACGTTTGGTAACTCTTGGCACCGCAGGTGGGGGATACCTCAACTTTATGGGCAACGAATGGGGACACCCTGAGTGGATTGACTTTCCGCGTGCTGGTAACAACTGGAGTTATGCCCACGCACGCAGGCTATGGAGTTTGGTAGACAATACCGACTTGAAGTTTAAATACCTCAACGCTTTTGATAGCGCGATGATACACTTTGCCGCCGAAAGCAAATTCCTCGACCGTGAACCTCGTGTGTTGGTGCGCGACATCGAGCGACAGCTACTCATATTCGAGCGCAGTGGGTACTTATTTGTTTTCAGCTTCAACCCCACTACCTCTTACACGGATTATCAGTTTGATGTGCCAGCAGGCAAGTACACCACCATACTCAACACCGATAACCCCGCCTTTGGAGGTGATAACCGCATCGATGAAAGCGTAGAGCATTTTACACAGTACACCGGCAAAGAGAATTTGCTGTCGTTGTATATACCCGCGAGAATTGGCTTTGTGTTGAAATTAGCAAACTAACGATTTTAAAAGCCTCGCACGGATTTCACGAATCCCACCATCGCTGGCGCGAGCTTGTAGCTCGTGCCTACTATATCAAGAGCTTGTAGCTCCATCTGAAAACATTATGAGTAGGAAGTATAAATTTTATGAAGACCAAGTAGCCTATTTTATTAGCTTTTCTGTTGTATATTGGATAGATGTTTTTACACGTGAGATGTACTTTAATGAAATAATAAATTCGTTAAATTATTGCAGAGAGAACAAAGGGATGGAAATATATGCTTATTGCATTATGCCTAGTCATATTCATTTAATTTTTAGAGCTAAATACAATAATCCTTCCGATGTTATTCGAGATTTCAAAACGTTTACCTCTAAAAAAATTGTAAAAATGATAGAAGAAAACCCTCAGGAAAGTAGAAAAGACTGGCTGTTATGGATGTTTAAAAGAGCGGGAGAGAAAAAATCAAATGTAAAAAACTATCAATTCTGGCAGCAAGATAATCATCCTATAGCTATTTACTCTCTTTCTGTATTTGAAGAAAAACTGAATTATATACATCAGAACCCTGTAAAGAGCGGTTTTGTAGATAATGCTTGGGAATGGAAATACAGTAGTGCTAAAAATTATTGTGATAGTATGAATACTGTTTTAGAAATTGATATAAACAACTAAAATACAAATAAGAGCTACAAGCTCTGTGTTAGGCACGAGCTACAAGCTCGCGCCAGCGGTGAAGAAATCTGTGAGATTCGTGAAATCTGTGTGAGATATTCCAGCAAAGCTGGCAAAGTATATACTACAACCTAAATTGTAAATTATTAATCGTAAATTGTTAATTGAAATATGAGTTATTTATCATTCAAAAAAGACCAACTTATTAATCTTGAATACTCTCTGGATAGAGAGTTTCTCGGTACGAACCGAGGGGGAGGCTACTGCTCCTCTACTCTCGTTTTTTGCAATACCCGTAAATACCACGGGCTACTGGTAGTGCCTATTGAAAAGTTCAGAGGCAAAAACTACGTGATGCTCTCCTCCTTAGATGAAAGTATCATTCAGCACGGACGCGATTTCAATTTCGGCGTTCATAAATACGAAGGTACCTATGAACCGCGCGGGCATAAGTATATCGTAGATATTTCCTACGAAAAAGCTTTTACCGTTACTTACCAAGTAGGTGGTGTACTGCTGAAAAAAGAAATCTTGATGATGCACAATGCTCCCCAAGTATTGATACGCTATACGCTACTAGAAGCCCATTCGGCTACCCTTTTGCGCCTAAACCCTCTCTTGGCTTTCCGCGATATACATTCTCTTAGCAAGCAAAACCCCGTAGCCAACACCCAAGCTGAAGCGGTAGGCGGTGGTGTGCGTGTAAAACTATACCCAGAGTTTCCTTATCTCTATATGCAACTTAGCAAATCCGCTAATTTTGGTGGTGGGGCTTATTGGAACAACAACATCTATTACACCAAGGAAAAAGAACGCGGGTATGACTACCAAGAAGACCTCCTCAGCGTAGGAGCTTTCGAAGTGAGCCTCAAGAAAGGCGAAAGCATCGTCTTTTCAGCCAGCTTAGAGGAAGCCAACCCTAAGAACCTTGCAAAGGACTTTGCTAAGTACCTCAAAGAGCGCGCCGACCGCAATTCGTTTGAAGAATGCTTGCAGTACGCTGCCTCTCAGTTTATTATTCACAAGGCAGGCGAAACCCGTATCAAGGCAGGTTATCACTGGTTCGACAGCAATATGCGCGACACTTTTATTGCCTTGCCAGGTATTGCTCTATCGGGCAGTACAGCCAAGATATTTGAAGACGTGCTCACTTCTACTCAAAAATACTTCTACGAAGGGCTTTTTGCTAAGGAAATCAGTACGCACAATATACACCCTGAATATGATGCCGACACCTCGTTGTGGTTCTTTTGGACGCTTCAACAGTACGAAAAGGAAACTATTAAGAGTAAGAAACAAATTTGGAAGGAGTATGGCGATACAATCAAAAGTATCTTAAACGCCTACAAGCAAGGCTCTCATAAGAATATCCGTATGGAAGCTAACGGGCTCATCTGGAGTGATGACCTTACACGTCCGCTTACGTGGTTTGATGCGCAAAGCGATTACGGCGCTATCGTGCCACGCAACGGTTATGTAGTAGAAGTGAATGCTCTCTGGTATAACGCCGTGTGTTACGCGCTTGCCTTGGCAGAAGAGGCGAAAGACAAGGCTTTCTTAGGCGAGTGGTTTACGCTACCTGAAACCATCGAAAAGAGCTTTGTAGAGACTTTTTGGATAGAAGACAAGAAATACCTTGCCGACTATGCCAACCGCACGAATAAAAACACCGATGTACGACCTAATCAGCTCATCGTTTGCGCTCTCGACTATGCTCCCATAAACGAGAAGACTAAGAAGAGAGTATTGGACATCGTCACTCAAGAGTTGCTCACCCCTCGCGGGTTGCGCAGTTTATCTCCTCAAAACCCTCGTTATGAAGGCGTGAGTGTAGGTAATGTATATGTGCGCGACAAAGCCACCTTCAACGGGTCGGCACACCCTTGGTTTATTGGGTTCTATATAGAGGCTTATCTGAAAATCTTTGGAGCACAGTACCTGCCAGAAGCGCAAGCTATCTTGGAAAACTTTGAAGAAGAGCTCAACGAACACGGCGTATGTACTATATCGGCTATTTACGACGGCAATCCACCATTCCACTCACGCGGTTGTATTGCCAAAGCTAAGAATGTAGCTGAGATATTACGTGCTCAATGGCTACTGAGCCAGATGCCTGCAACACTTTGAGAAAGCTACTTTAATATGATAAGAAATATTTTAATATTATTGATATGTGTCTTGTGCTGTTCTTGCCTTAGTAAAGAAAGTGATTACACCAATAATGGAGTTAAAGAAGTACAAAAAGTGACACTTACAATTACAGGAGAGATAGGAAAAGCCTTTAGTTGGCCTGAAGTGAAATTCGAATGTTTTAAAGCACTAATAGGTAATAAAGAACTTTGTTTTGGCAACAACCAAATAAAAGGTATTACCCTTGAAAAAGGTTATAAATATCAGTTGAAAGTCAAGAGAATCATCTATGACTACCCTATTCAAGATGGTAACCTGCCCGATGATTATGAGTTAATCAGCATCATCTCAAAACAAAAATTAGAATAACGCTCTTCTTGCTCCCCGCGTGGGAGGGGATTGGGGAAGGAATAAATAAAAGCATATGAAGAAAGCAAGAGTATTAATGTTTGGATGGGAATTTCCCCCTCATATCAGTGGGGGATTAGGAACAGCCTGCTTGGGTATTGCCCAAGGATTGGCTAAAAACGGCGTAAAAGTGCTGTTTGTGATGCCAAAAGCTTCCGGTGATGAGGACGGCAATGTGGCTAAGATTATCAACGCTAGCGATGTAGAGATGTTGCAAAACGCTGAAAAGATTGAAGATTTCTGGAAACACATCAATTTTATGGAGATAGGTTCGAACCTCGTGCCTTACCTCGACCCCGAAACCTTCGCCCGCGAACGCGACCAGTACCTCAAAGAAGGTGAACACCGTGAGCGCATTTCGTATCATAACAAATTTCAGTTTTCGGGCAAATACGGTGCAAATCTGATGGAAGAGGTCTACCGCTACGCCTTAGTAGCGGGTACGGTTGCCCAACGCTATGAGTTCGACGTGATTCACGCCCACGACTGGCTTACCTATAGTGCGGGTATCATCGCCAAGAAGATTTCGGGCAAACCCCTTATCGTACACGTACACGCTACCGAGTACGACCGTGGGGGCGAGTATAACCGCAACACATTGGTCTACGACATCGAAAAACGCGGTATGGAAGCTGCCGATAGAGTAGTAACCGTGAGCAACTGGACGCGCAATATCGTCATTGAAAAATACGGTATCCCTGCCGAGAAGGTGATTACTGTGCACAATGCAGTAGACTTTAAAGCCGAAACCGATGCCAAAGAAGAACGCGGTATTAAGGATAAAATCGTTACTTTCTTAGGGCGTATCACCTTACAAAAGGGTCCTGAATACTTCGTTGAGGCAGCTGCAAAAGTGATGAAACGTATGCCTAACGTACGCTTTGTAATGGCAGGTAGTGGCGAGAAGATGAACCCCTTAGTGCGCCGTGTTGCACAATTGGGATTGGGAACCCGCTTCCACTTCACAGGTTTCCTCAGAGGTAACGACGTACAGCGTATGTTTCAATACAGCGATGTGTATGTGATGCCCTCAGTATCCGAGCCTTTTGGGATTTCTCCTTTGGAAGCAATGCGCTCAGGAGTACCTACTATCATCTCCAAACAATCGGGAGTGGCTGAGGTACTCCACCACGCTATCAAAGTAGACTATTGGGATATCAACGCCCTTGCCGATGCTATTTATGGTATTTTGGCTTACCCCACCCTCGCTCACTATATGCAACGTGAAGGGTACGACGAGGTAAACCAACTGAAATGGGAAAAAGCTTCCTTGAAACTTAAAAACATTTACGAATCTTTAATATAAAATAACCAACGATGAAAAAGTCAATTTGTATCTATTTCCAAATCCATCACCCCGAACGTCTTAGAAAGTATCAATTCTTCGACATCGGCAAGAAACATAATTACTTCGATAATTACGCCAATCGCTCTGAGCTTGAAGATTTGGCTGAGCATTGCTATCTACCTGCTAACGCCTTGCTCTTGGAGCTTATCAATAAATACAAAGGCAAGTTCAAAGTAGCTTTTTCCATCACAGGAAGTGCTATCGACCAGCTCGAAATGCACACTCCTGAGGTGATACGCTCTTTCCAAGAACTCGCCCAAACTGGTAGTGTAGAGTTTTTGGCAGAAACTTATTCCCACTCTTTGGCTTCGCTTTCCGATGATACCGATGAGTTCGAACAACAAGTAAAACGACATACTACGGCTATCAAACAGCTTTTTGGCAAAAAACCCGTAACTTTCCGCAATACTTCTCTTATCTATTCCGATAAAATAGGTGAACGCGTAGCAAAACTTGGTTTTAAAACAATGCTCACCGATGGAGCTAAGCACGTATTGGGTTGGAAGAGTCCAAACTTTGTCTACAAAAACGCTATCGACGAAAACCTCAACCTTTTGCTCAAAAACAGCAAACTCAGTGATGATATCGCCATACGCTTTTCCGATAGAAATTGGAGTGAATACCCACTCACTGCCGAAAAGTATATCAGTTGGGTGAAAAACAGCTTGCAAGATAGTGAGGTGCTCAACCTCTTTATGAACTACGAGGTAATAGGCTATTACAACAACGCCCAAAGCGGTATTTTCGACTTCTTGCGCTATTTCATCGTCTATATGATGGAAGACGATAACTATGAGTTCTTATTGCCTAAGGAAGTAGCCAAAAAGCATCCTGCTAAAGATGTCTTGCCTGTGCCCTACCCTATTTCTTGGACAGACGAAGAGCGCGATACCACCTCTTGGTTGGGTAACGAGTTGCAAAAAGAAGCCTTCCGAGAGCTCTTTAAGATACAACCAGAAGTAAGAAAGAAAAAGAACGCCGACCTCATAGACGATTATACTCGTCTGCAAGCCAGTGAGCACTTCTATTTTATGCGCACTAAGCTCTTTTCAGGTGCCGATTATCATAAGTATCGCTTACCCTACGATTCGCCCTACGAAGCCTTCATCAACTATATGAACGTGCTCAGCGATTTCATCGAAAGATGCAAACCACACGAACAAGAAGAGGAGCAAACCACACAAGTAACAAAGAAAAAGAGGCAGACAAGGAAAAAGTGAAAAGTCATTTTTGAGTCCCCTGCTCCCCCTATTTAAGAGAAGTCAGCCAGCTGGCGTAGCTGAGTATGTGAAAGGGGGGAAGAGATTATCCTCTTTTGAGAAACGCTACCTCTCGAAACCTATGCCCTATGGGGTGTAACCTAAGGACTAAAAGAAAGTTTAATAACAATTTAAAAGCAGACAAGATGAAAAATGTAAAAACAAGGAAAGACAATTTCTTTGAAGAGATTGTCGCTGAAGAACTGAAAGAACTGTCTGGAACCAACAAAGTTGCCGAGACGAACCCCGACGAGATGCCCACAGGACATCTAAGTAGCGAAGAGTTTCTCTACACCACTCCTTTTAACGAGAAAAACTCACAGCTCGCCAAGAATGCCGACAACGACTTAGTAGAAAACATTATTTACACTCCTTAAATAAAAAGCCCCTCGCGTGAGCGAGGGGCTTTTTTGCTTTTTCTCAAATTTGCTATTTTGCTATTTTGTACTACCTTTGCAAAAAAAGAAGAATACAATGCGTTTTTTGAGTTATATCATAGCTTTTTTCACTCACCCCATCTGGTTCCCTATCTACGGAGCTATGGTGGTGCTTTTTAATATCCCTTTCCCTCTCCCGGTAGAGCAAATGAAGTTTACGTGGCTATTATTACTGATAGTTACTATTGCTATCCCTACACTCATCTACCTCATTTTGTTTGTAGTAGGCTGGTTGCAGAACCCTTTTATCATTCCGTTAGAAAAACAAAAATGGCTCTTGTACGGCTATATAGCAATGCTCTTAGGGGTAGCTTTCGGCATCACCCCCATCGACCCCTATCCTATCCTCTACTTCTACGTGATGAACTTAGCCATCAGCTGTTTTATAATTTTGTTTTTACATTTTCTGCGATTGCAAGTCAATATGTTTGCTATGGGAATGGGCGCGCTTACTACCTTCTCAGTATTGCTCAGTATTGCCGTAGAAAAAGATATGACCTACATAGTAGCCTTTTTCTTATTCCTCAGCGGAGCCTGTATTTCAGCACAAGCTTACCTCAACCAGAAGTCCTTATGGCTAATGTTTTTAAGTTGGCTCATTGGGGTTTTACCACAGCTCTCGCTACTGTTATTGTTCAGAAATCTAATTTTCGCAATGTAGCAAATTAGCCATTTAAGCCTTTAAACAAATTATCCCTATTATTCATTGCCTACCAATTACCTAAGTAGCACCATTTGCCCCCTTAATAATTTACATATTATTCAAGGATTCCCACCCCACTGCTCCCCATTTACTAATTTTCTAATTTGCTAATTTTCTAATTCTTTCATCTGCTAATTAATCTGCCCGTGCGGCTCGCACCTCCTTCCTAATCTAACAATATTTTTTACCAAAAAAGTGATTTTGGAACGATTTTAGCTGTATCTTTTCTTATAAAGAAATAATCAGTTATTTTTATGAAACGCTTTCTATTTGCAAGCATCGCCTGCTCCTTGCTCCTATTGGGTTGTAACAATAGCAACAATAAAAACGGAGAAACTTACCTCCCCTCTTCAGTAGGGCAAATCAACACCCTCGCCGTGGTCATCGATAACGACCTCTGGGAAGGCGCCGTAGGCGATACCATTCGCCGTTACTTCGCCGCCCCTATCGATGGGCTACCTACCGAAGAACCCATCTTTTCGTTACATCAAGTGCCCCCACAAGTATTTGAAGGCAACACCCGTAACAGTCGCAATGTGCTTATTGTGCATCGCGGTAATAAAAACGAAGCAACTATCAGCGACGATGTATACGCCAAACCGCAAGTGGTATGCGAAGTACAAGGCAAACAAGTGCGCGATATAGCCTGTAAAGTCGAAGAATTTCACGACCAGTTTATTCTTGCGTTCAAGAACAACGACCTCAAAGAAACACGTCATCGTTTTAACAATGCCCTTAGCAAAGACAAACAAGTAGAACAAACCTTAGGCTTCAAATTCGTGATGCCTGCCGTGTACCAGGTGAGAAAATACGGCGACAATTTCTTCTGGATAGAACGTCCTATCAAAGGCGGTAGAGCAAGTATTATCCTCTACGAAATGCCTTTGGGAAGTATCCCTGCCGATGAAGAAGGGCGCGCTAAAACCATCGTAAAGATGCGCGATTCCATAGGCAAAAAATATATTCCAGGCCCCAAAGAAGGTATGTATATGGTTACCGAAACCTATTTAGCTCCCAGCATCAGCGAGATGAAAATAAAAGGACGTAAAACCATTGAAAGCAAAGGCTTGTGGGAAGTAAAAGATTTCGCCCTTGGAGGTCCTTATATCAATTATATTATCGAAGACAAAGCTCATAACCGCCTGGTAGTAGCCGAAGGTTTTTTATATGCCCCAGGCGTTGCTAAACGCGATATGCTCTTCGAACTCGAAGCTATTATCAAGTCAATAGAATTTAGTCGTTAGAAAAAGATTGTCAATTCAAAAAAGTTTTGTAATTTTGCACTATTATTATTTCTTTGTTCAGAATCGTCCGTCAAGTTTGACAATTCCGACATACCTAATTCACTAATAACTAACAACTAAAATCTAATAACTATGCTAAGTATATTTTTAGGGGTAGTAGGCCCCTGGCAAGTAGTCATCATTGTAGCCCTTATATTATTGCTCTTTGGAGGCAAGAAAATTCCCGAATTAATGCGTGGTCTGGGCACAGGTATTCGCGAGTTCAAAGATGCTACCAAAGAGAATAACGATACCGACAAGAAAAAAGAAAATACCGAGAAATTAGAAAATTAGCAACGTTGTCGCTTTTGCGTCCCATTGCACACTCTCCTAACTCCTAAAATTCACAAATTGACAGATTGGCTCATCAACAAACTAACTTCTTGGTATAAAGTTGCGCAAAGGTCTTTGCCTTGGCGTGGCACCGCTAATCCCTATAAGGTGTGGCTCTCCGAAGTGATTTTACAGCAAACGCGCGTAGTGCAAGGTCTGCCTTACTACCAGCGTTTTATCAGTCGGTACCCTACCATCACCGATTTAGCCAATGCTCCCGAAGAAGAAGTGCTCAAACTATGGCAGGGCTTAGGCTATTACTCGCGCGCTAAGAATCTACACCACACAGCGCAATATATCGCTACTGAATTAGAAGGTGTCTTCCCAAAAACCTATAAAGAACTTGTAAAACTCAAAGGTATAGGCGATTATACCGCAAGTGCCATTGCTTCCTTTTGTTATAACGAACCTTGTGCCGTAGTCGATGGTAATGTATACCGTGTGCTCTCTCGTCTTTTTGGTATTGCAACACCTATTAACAGTCCACAAGGTGCCAAAGAGTTCAAAGCATTAGCTTACGAATGTTTAGACAAGCACAACCCCGGCACTTATAACCAAGCCCTGATGGAGTTCGGTGCCTTGCAGTGCACTCCCCAGAGTCCGGATTGTGCAAATTGTGTATTACGTGACCACTGTTGGGCTTTTCATCATCAGCAAGTAGACGTCCTGCCCGTAAAAATCAAGAAAATCACTATTAAAAAACGCTATTTCAACTATCTCGTATGGCTCAATCCTTACGGACAAACCCTTTTGCAAAAGCGCAAAGGCAAAGATATCTGGCACGGGCTCTATGAGTTTCCTCTACTCGAAACTCACGCTCCTGCTACTACCGAAGAAATAGCCTCTATCTTACCCTCTGCTACCGTGAGTTTGTATAACGAAATGCCTGTAATCCACAAACTCACTCACCAGCATATTTATACTTCTTTTTGGATAGTTACCACCACCGAACTCCTTGATAATAGCATACTTATCACCGATATACACAGCTATCCCGTATCAGCTCTCACTGCAAATTTCATTACCAAATTTTGGTAGTTTTAAAATTTTGTCGTACTTTTGGAGAATATTTAGATTATCAACTTTATATTTATATATATCAATGAACGGAACTTTAAATAAAGTTATTCTCATAGGTCGTATGGGAGATGTTGTAAAGCTTACCTATTTCAGCGAAGGTAACTGCATTGGTCAGTTCCCCTTAGCCACTGATGATGAGTATACCAATCGCGCTACCAACGAGCGCATTAGCAGTACCGAATGGCATACTGTTATCGTACGCAACAAGCTGGCAGAACTCGTAGAGAAATACACTCACAAAGGCGACCTTATCTATGTCGAAGGGCGCATCAAAACACGTAAATGGCAAACGGAAGACGGCGTGATGCGCCAAACAACTGAAATCCACGCTTCCGATGTAACTTTCCTACCAAATCCTAAACGTGATGGGCAACCTAAACCAGCTCTTAAAACAGCTGAACCTAAGGCTCCTGAACCGCCCGTAAGCACGGAGCCTCCTTTCTAAATGTGTAACGAAATAATAATATTTTGGAAACAGAACCTTTGTCGGTACTCTCATTAATGCCTTTCTTAAGCATTGACGTGGGTATCGTTATTCAATTTGCAGTGTTTATACTATTATTATTCTGCTCTGCTCTTATCTCAGGAGCCGAGGTAGCTCTCTTTTCGCTTACTCCTGCTGAGATTGAAACACTCAAAGAAGAAAAAACGCCTACTGGCGATATTATAGCCAAGCTCGCAGAGAATCCTAAAAAGCTATTGGCAACGGTACTTATTGCCAATAACTTGGCAAACATCACTATCGTACTCCTCTTTGCCGATTTAGGCGACTTCCTCTTCGGAGGAATTAAAACTCCTTGGGTACGGGCAGTACTCGATGTAGGTCTGGTTACCTTTGTGCTTTTGCTCTGCGGTGAAATTCTGCCTAAAATCTACGCCAATCGCAACAATATTTTGTTTTCACGGCGCATAGCTTACTTCATCTATTCCCTCGACACCTTCTTTACGCCCATCAGTATGCCGATGAAAAACTTTACCGTATGGATACAAAAGAAATTGGGCAAGCAGAAAAGTAATATTTCAGTAGGACAACTCTCGCAAGCCTTAGAACTTGCCTCCGAAGAAGATACCACCAACGAGGAAAAGAAGATATTAGAGGGTATTGTCTCTTTTGGCAATACCGAAACCCGCGAAGTAATGGTACCCCGTGTAGATATCTTTGCTCTCAGCGAAGAGCTCTCATATCAGGAGTTGCTAAACGAAATCGTGGCGATAGGCTATTCACGCATTCCCGTATACCACGAGAATTTAGACCATATCACAGGGGTAATTTACATCAAAGACCTCTTGCCACATTTAGACAAAACTGATTTCGACTGGAATAGTGTGAAACGCAATGCTTTCTTCGTTCCCGAAAACAAGAAATTAGACGATTTGTTGAGCGAGTTTCAAGAGAAGAAGATACACCTCGCTGTTGTAGTAGATGAGTACGGTGGTACTTGTGGAGTGATTACCTTAGAGGATATCATAGAAGAAATTGTGGGAAATATCAACGATGAGTTTGACGATGAAGATGTAACACACTTCAAAATCAATGATAATGTCTTTATTTTTGAAGGAAAAACGGTTTTGAAGGACTTCTATCGCATTCTTGAATTTACTGATGAAGAAGAGGCTCTATTTGACGAAAATCGCGGTGATGCCGAAACGCTTGCAGGCTTCCTCTTAGAGATTTCGGGCAACTTTCCTCAGAAAGGAACTCCTATTCTCTTTGGTAACTATAAATTCATTGTAGAGGCTTTTGACAAGAAACGCATCAAGCAAATCAAAATCATTAGAACGAACAATCCACAATAAATACATATGAAATATTCTAAAATAATTGACACTATATACCAATCTGTTTTATCTGCTGATAATTTAGGTAAAGTTCCTACTTATATCCCAGAATTGGCACAAGTGAACCCCGATAAGTTTGGGGTATATTTTTATAGCCTCAACAAACAATCGTATGGGATTGGTGATTGCGATGAAAAGTTTTCAGCACAGAGTATTTCTAAGGTATTAGCCCTTTCGTTGGCGTATAGTATTATAGGCGACCAACTATGGCAACGTGTAGATGTAGAACCTTCGGGCACTTCATTCAACTCATTAATACAGTTAGAAGCTGATAACGGTATTCCACGTAACCCTCTTATCAATTCAGGGGCTATTGTAGTTTGTGATATTCTCCTTTCTATCTTGGAAGATGCTCAAGCCGATTTCTTAACTTTTGTAAGAGAATTAGCTAATGATGATAGTATAAATTACTCTATATTAGTAGCCGAGTCGGAGAAATCAGTAGGATATCGCAATTTTGCCTTATGTTATTATATCAAATCATTAGGAAACATAGAGAATGACCCTATTGAGGTACTCAATTTCTACTTCAAGCTCTGTTCATTAGAGCTTACTTGCAAATCGATGGCATATATCTTCTCGTTTCTTGCCAACGATGGTATCCGTATGCACGATAGAGTTCAAATTCTTACTGAAACTTGTACTAAACGGGTAAACGCTTTGATGCAAACGTGCGGTTTCTATGATGAGTCGGGGGAGTTTGCTTTTAAGGTGGGACTACCAGGTAAAAGCGGTGTAGGAGGTGGTATTGTAGCTCTTTTGCCTAATCAATATAGCATTGCGGTATGGAGTCCGAAACTTAATAACAAAGGGAATTCGTATAGAGGAATGAAGTTCTTAGAAGAGTTTACCGCACAAACACATACTTCTATTTTTTAGTAATAAAATATATGTCAAAGAATTATTTCAGTACCTTTATCAAATACTTTTTTCAGGGGATACTTATCATAGGTCCGCTGAGTGCTACTATCTGGATTATTTGGTCAATTTTCAAGAGTGTAGATAACCTTGTACCTGATATCTCAAAGGCTTACCCAGGGTTAGTTTTTGCTTTGGTTTTACTTGGTACTGCTATTATTGGTTTTATTGGTAGTCGACTGATTTTAGGGAAACTGTTCGTGGGACTATTAGATTATTTAGTAGCCCATATTCCCGGTGTAAAGGTTATTTATTCTTCTATTAAAGATATTTTAGCTTCTTTTGTAGGTGACAAACGCAAGCTTACTAATCCGGTATGGGTAAAAGTGAATGAAACGCCCGAAATATGGCGTATTGGGTTCCTTACCCAACCTTCTATGGATTTTGCTGAACTCAGCGAAATGGTAAGTGTTTATCTTCCGCATTCGTATGCTATTTCTGGTTGGGTGATTGTTACTTCCAAAGATAACATAAAGCCTGCTGAAGGTTTTTCTTCCCAAAAAGCAATGGAGTTTGCCCTTAGTGGGGGAATCCTTTCTAATACCGGTAATACCGGTAATGCCAATAATACTGGTAATAAATAGTGATTTTATATAGTAGTTTATTGTTTGTTTAGGCTATTAACATTGTGGTATTAAATACATTTTTCTTCTTCGCAGTGGCAATTATCGGTGTCTATTTCAAAAGTGCTGTGGGTAATCCCTTCGTGTGAGAGTTTGTGCTTTAACTCGGCTTTAATATTCATAAATTCTTTAAGCGTAATACACTCTTTCAGTACAATATGAGCCGTGAGAGCGTTCTGTGAGCTACTTAGCGCCCAAATATGCAAGTGATGTACACTCTCTATCATTGGGTGCTCTTCTATAAGATGCTGTATATGCTCCTTATCGATGTCGTGAGGCACTCCATCTAAGATGAGTTTTACACTTTCTTTGAGCAATCCCCAAGTGGAGAACAGAATCACAATACCTACCATAAAACTACTGATAGGGTCGGCTAAGTTCCAACCGGTAAAATATACAATTGCCCCTGAGATAATTACCCCTACCGATACCAAAGCATCGAGCATTAGGTGCAGAAAAGCTCCTTTGACATTGATATCTGTCTTCTGTCCTTTGTAGAATAGGAATGCTGAAACTGCATTGATTATTACTCCTATAAAAGCTGTAAGCATAATTGCTGAACCGACCATTTCGGGCGGATTAGCAAGACGCTCGAAGGCTTCGATAAAGATCTTTATCACAATATACATCAGTAATACCGCATTGATGAGCGATGCGAGAATAGATGCTTTTTTGTAGCCATAGGTATAGAGCTGAGTAGCGGTGCGATGGGTGAGTTTCATACCGATAAGTGAAATCACTAAACTGGCAACATCGCTTAGATTATGACTTGCATCGGAGATAAGTGCTAAGGAATCGACGCGAAAGCCTACAGCAAACTCAATAATTGTGTAGAGCAGATTCAACCCAATGCCTATGTAGAAGGCACGATTGAGAGTACTGAGGTCAGTTACGGTGTGATGATGGTGGTCGTGACCGTGGTGATGGTCGTGTTGGTGGTGTGAATGTTCCATAATAATTTTTTTAGGTAAAAGGTAACAAGCGATGCAAAGGTACGAATTATTTTGTAATAAGGGTGATTTTAAGGTAAAAGATAAAAGGTAAAGCCAGTTCTGCTGGCTTTACCTTTCTTGTTGTTACTCACTTTAAAGGATAAATTCCTTAGTGGTAACATTGGCAGGACGGTCGGTGGCTGTTACTATTACCTTATCGCCGGTAAGAGAAGCGTTTACCACAGTGGTGGTATACACCCACTTACCTTCTTGGAAGGTAGCATTCCCCTCTTCTACAAGTGTAGCATCGTGGTCGGTGATTTTCACTTTCACGCCTGTTACTTTAAAAGTGTCGGATACTTGTACGACAATCTTTTCTCCGGTAACGGAACCTGTATAGTTTGAGGTATCTACCGCGTCAATCACAGGAGCTTTAAGATAATCGGCAATTGCCATATTATAGGAGGTGGTACCTGGACGCTTTTTAGCTTCCTCGGCATAGCTTTGCTTAAGTGCACTATTTTGCAAAGCGCTTTTAGCATAGAAAGCTGCTCGAGCAAACCTTTGCTGATGTAGCTGTTGTGCTTGGCTTGCTTTCTGAGAGCGAACGGGGGCTTTCCCTACGATGGTTTGTCCTGCGCGTTGGCGGAATACAATTTGGCGAGCTAACATACCGCTCAATCCTTCGGTTACTACATTATTTTTACTTCTTGCCATAATGATTGATTTTTTAGATAAGAGGTCAAAGAACTAAAAGATGGAAGGCGTCGACTTTATATTTACCTTTTGTCTTTCGGCTTTTCTCCTTATCAAGTTTTTACGGTGCAAAATTCTGGTGATAATTTTTTATGGGCAAATTCTTATTCAAGGGTTGTAGGATTTTAGGACAAGGATTGTGCGTTTGAGATACAAGGCTGAGAATTGAAGAAATGAGAGTAACAGAGTAAATACAAGAAAAAAAAAGTCGCTAAGCGAGATGCTTAGCGACTTTTTTATTATCAAAATTAAAATCTAAAAAACGTCCTTGATGTGTTTCATACTGTTGGCAATACTGCCTTTGGCTTCTGCGAAGTCGCCTTGACCTATTTTCTTGATGATGTTGGTCGCAAAACCTTTCATCTGTTCAAAAGTGATATGAGGAGGCATCGCTAAAGTATCGCGATTGGTGTAGATATTCACCAAAGTAGGTCCGTCGTGCTCGAAAGCTGCTTTTACGGTGGCTTCGAGGTCTTCGGTTTTGCGTACTTCATAGCCTTTGATGTTCATCAACTCGGCAAGTTTGTCGAAAGGTGGGTTTACCATATTGGTTTGCCAATCGAGGTAGCCCGATACTTCCATTTCGAGTTTTACCATTGCGAGCGAACGGTTGTTGAACACAAATATTTTCACAGGGTATTGATATTGCATCAGGGTAGCCAAATCGCCCAAGAGCATTGATAGCCCGCCATCGCCACACATTGCTACCACTTGTCTGCCTTTGGAGGAAGCTGCTGCCCCAATTGCCATTGGAAGGGCGTTTGCCATAGAACCGTGGTTGAAAGAGCCAGTGAGGTAACGTTTGCCCGTACCTTTGATAAAGCGCGCTGCCCACACTACATTCATACCTGTATCGACGGTGAAAATAGCATCGTTGGCGGCATATTTATCCAAAAGTTTAGCTGCATATTCGGGGTCTATTTGGTTCTCTTCGGTTTTCTTTTTGGTGTAATCGTCCAATGATTTTTCGAGATCCAAATACTCTTTGTGAATGTCTTTGAGGAAACTATCGTCGGTGCGAGGAGTGAGTTTAGGCAATAAGGCGGTAATGGTGTCTTTCACATCGCCTGCAAAACCGTAATCTACTTTGGCACGACGCCCAATGATATCGGGATGTTCATCTATTTGGATAATGGTGTTTTTCTTAGGTAAGAACTCCGCATAAGGGAAATCGGTGCCGAGCATTACGAGCACATCGGCTTTGGCGCAAGCATCATAACCTGAACGGTGTCCGAGCAAGCCGTTCATTCCCGCTATATAAGGGCTATCGGTGCGGTCGAAGAATATTTTGCCACGGAAAGAAGCCACGATAGGCGCTTTAAGGGTTTCGGCAAGCTGTTCCACTTCTTTCACCGCATACTGACAACCGTGACCGCAGTAAAGGGCTATTTTCTTGTTTTTAGCGTCGTTTAGTACGGCTGATAATTTGTCGAGTTCACTATCGGAAGGACGTACTACGGGTTTTGCTAAGAAGGTTTGTGTAGCGGAAGGCACATCTTCGAGGTCAGCACCTGCTACATCGCCAGGGAGTCCCAACACCGCCACGCCTTTCTCGTTGATAGCCGTTTGTATGGCGCGTTGCATCATTGTGGTGAACTGTTTTGGGGTATTGGCTACATATACGTATTTACTGCAATCTTGAAACAGCAAGAAGGGGTTGGTTTCTTGGAACCAGTGGGTACCAAATTTATGGGTGGCGCAGGTGCTGGCAATGGCAATCACAGGGTTGCCTGAGCGGTTGGCATCGTAGAGTCCGTTGATAAGGTGCACGTGTCCAGGTCCTGAACTTCCCATACAACAGCCTATGCCGTTTAGTTCGGCGTCCATAGAGGCTGCATAAGCTGCTGATTCCTCGTGGCGGACGTGTATCCACTCAAGGCGACCATCGCGACGGATGGCGTCGTTTACAGGGTTGAGGCTATCGCCGGTAATGGCATAGACTCTTTTTACGCCTGCTTGTACTAACATTTCGACCAATTGGTCGGATACATTTTTGCTCATATGTTTTATTATTAATGGTTTTTTGTATGCAAAAATAATACCAATTAATACTATTTTATTGTATGAGGACTTAGGTCTTAGGCACTAGGGGTGTAAGTTTAAGTTAGAGGAATGAGGTGCGAGCCAAAGGTGCGAGCCGCACAGGCGAGAAAAATGAGGAAATTAGGAAATGAGAAAATGAGGAAATGAGAGAATGAAGAAATTAGGAAATGAGAGAAATGAGGAAATGAGAGAATGGGAGAATTAGAAAATGAGAGAATTTGGAAATTTTCTCATTAAGAAAGTTAAAGCAATAAAAAACCACCGCTGTACATTGCTCAGCGGTGGTTTTTGTTTGATTATCTCTTCTTTAGACACTCAATTTTGCTACTGTGATAAAAAAGAGTTTTTCATTGAGATAAAATAGTTATTTGGTTTGTATTTTACTTGTATATTTAGGAAAAGCTTTTTTATAGGCTTCTACACTACCTGCGGGGACATAGATTACAGAAACATTACTATCAAAAATAGTAGCTCTATCATTATAAAATCCTTTATCTCTTGAAGGGGTAATAATTTGTGGTGGATTTATGCTTTCTATGATAATACTTTCTAACCCATTTTTTGAAGTAAGCAAACCTCTGTTGTAATCTTCTGTTGTAAAAGCTCCCTTCTCGATAATTTCTATACTACTTGGTAAAGTAAGTGTTTTTAATTGAGGACAGTTACTAAACATCCCCATAGGGATTTTATTAATTCCTATAGGTAAATTCACTGAAGACAATTTATTACATCCTAAAAATACTCCAGTTTCTCTACTTCCTACACTAGGTCTCCCAATATCATATGGGTTATTAGGATCTTTAGAAAATAAATGATGTACATCTTCTCCTAGTTTACGAGTATTATTAGGTATACTAATTGAAACGATACCACTTTTGGCAAAAGCCCGATCTCCTATTTCAGAAATACTATTAGGAAGTGTTATATTAGTTAAAGCTGTACAACTATTAAAAGCGTCATTACAAATACTTGTTACTTTATTATGAAGTGTAATATTAGTTAACATTTTACAGCCAAAAAAAGTACCCGCATACACTACTTTCATATTCTTAGGAAATATTACAGAAGTTATTTTAGTTCCAGAAAGATCTAAATATTCTATTCCCTCAGGAAGATTAACAGAAGTAATGCCTGTGCCAGAAAGATCTAAATATTTCAGTCCTTGGGGCAATGCTACAGAAGTTAGCTTAGGGCAATTCGTCAATTCTACCTCTATAGCACTTTGAGGGAGTGTAATAGACTTCAAGTTTTGTACATTGTAAAAATACACATACTTAACTCCATTCTCAATTGTGATATTTTCTAATTCGCTATTGATAAAAGCATTATCTTCAATATATTTTACTTTTTTAGGTATTTTTATTGAAGTGATTTTTGTACCTCTAAAAGCTTTTTCTTCTATTTTCTCCAAATTATCAGGAAGTTCTATAGAAGTTAAATTATAGGGATCGTTGATTTGATTCCACTGATCAGTAGCAAAAGCTTCCTTACCAATTATAGTAACCTTACTAAGGATAGGGTCTGATTTCATATCTATGTGAGTAGTTTCTTTATTGAACCATTTTACTAATTTTCTTCCACTCAATTGATAATCGTAAGGTGATATATTTGAAGTATTGTTATTTGTAGTTTCAGACAAACTACCTTTAGCACTACCCCAACCTTTGGACGTTTTAGGTCCGTATAGTTTTTTAGTGATAGTATCTAAAAACCAATCACCTTCATCTCCTAAGTCATCCGAAGGTATACCTTCACCTGTAAGAATTTTTGAACCATTTTTTCCAGGCTCACCTTTTTCGCCTTTTTCACCTTTAAAAGCTTTTAAACTTATTGGTTTTCCCCAACCTTCTTTAGTTTTAGGCCCATAAAAGTCAGCAGTTTCTTCATTTAAGTAAAAATCACCCACCTTCCCTAAATCGGGAGCGGGGGCTCCTTTGCCTCTGAGAGTTTGTTTAGCAACTTTTGCTATTAGTTGTTCTTGTTGGTCTTTAGTGCAGCTATTAAAAGTAATAGCCGCAAATATTGCTACTGCGATAAAAAAGAGTTTTTTCATTCAGATTATTATTAAAAATTAAAAATGTTTGATACTTGTACGGTTTAATCTTCCATTTCAAAGAAAATTTTCAAGGATTGTAAAAAGTTGATAAAAGCGTCTAATTCTTTTGTAAGTTTTAAATTAGGGTATAAAACTCTATATTATAAAAATTCTTATAGCTATCTTTCATTAATACTCCGAATCCACTTCTGAAAGGCTTATTATCTTAACAGGTCTCTTTGTATCAATTTTTAAGAAAGCTTCTACTATTTTATCTCTAAATTTTTCATTCTTATCAAAAATATTAATATTCTTTTTATTAATATAATGTTTTTGTAATTTGCTGGTTTTATAAATTACTAATTTTTTAGGATAATTTTTTTCTACATCCTTCATACCCAACAAATAATCCGAACTAATAGATTGAAAAAATCCATCTTTTTTATTAAATAGGAAAGTAACTACTTCCTCTTTACTATCACTTGCTACATAAACTGTATAATCATTTCCAATTATATTGATTACTTCTTCTATTTTTTCATTCAATAATTGTTCTACTGGTTTAGAAGGGGGGGTTGGATTAACGTCTTTTTGATCTTTACCCCCTTTATCATATTCAATCTTATTAGGCTTCTTTAATCCATCTTGTTTATCTGAATCCTTTTGGCAAGAAGCTAAAGAAAATACTACTGATAATACTAATATTAATTTAAAAATTGTTTTCATTACTTTTGACTTTTATTTAATTGTTAATAATTTGATTTTTTTACGATAGGATAGTTGTTATTAATTGCTAAACTACAAATATTAGAGTTTGTATTTAGCATTAGATTGTTGTATTATCTGTAAAAGTTGTTGCAACTCAGCAAGGGTAAGAGGGGCTTCATTCATATCATCTTCTTGCCAAAGACCACTTGCTTTAATATTGGGATTAGACGAGTGCTTCCCTAACCAATTATTTGATGATTTTATAATTCCTTTTTTACCTGCTTGACCAAGTGTAGATATGAGTTTCTTTTCCCAACTTTTTCGCTGGTTTTCATTTTCTACTTCAAAGACAACAAACGAAAAATTGTCTATCATATAAGTAGATACTTCTTTTTCTATATCTGTGATAGAATGTTTAGCTTTGTTTTGCAAGCTATTCCCTACGTATTTTCTAAAACTACTTGCTCTCATATTCCCTTTAAAATGCTGGTCTAAACGGCTAAATAACTTATTACCTCTTTGAGAATCTTTATCACTATCTTTTGTGTGAATTCCTACTCTCACAATTCTATCTTGTGAATAGCCTTGTGGATTTGTGTATATTTCTCCTTTTTCAAAGAAGACATAGATACCATTACGAGGCACAATCCATTTTTTACCTCTTTTCTTTTGGTAAGGGTAAGAAAAACGTCTTAGGGTATTAAAGAAATCGTGTAAAGCAGAAAGGAAAGTTTCGCTTGTTACAGTAGTAGGGTTGAGGGTTGCGATTCTTTTGCTTATTTTCTGTAACTCAGCCCCCATTAGTTTTTGCTCTGCTGCCCATTGTTTTTCTTCTTCTTCATTGAGTATTTGGAGCATTTCGCCATTTCCTTTTACACCTTCAAAAGGAAGTTCAACATTTTTTAAACTACCTTTGAGAGGCTTTACATAGTCCTTGCCTGCCAAGATGATAAACTTATCATTTTGCAGGTCGGCTACTTTTTTGAGTTGCTCAATTACTTTAGCTCCCCACGCTTCATTTTCAGCTTTTTTGTTGCTTACTCTTTGATTGTAAGGCTCTATTACCTTATCTAAAGGCAGTAGGTGATGCTTGCCCGAAAGAATGTAAATAGCATCGGGATTCAGTTTTTTAGCATAAGCTAAACTTTTCTTAAACAGAGTACTTTTATAGATTTTTTGAGCCTCCATTTTACTGTCTTCCTTTTGAGAAGCACACGAAATAAGTACAATTGTTCTCATTTTACAATTCATTTTTTTTTCAGAGGCAAAAGTATAATCGCTCCAAAAAATATGAAAGTCCAATTTTGTACAATTCTGTATAAGATTTCTGTACAATTTTATACAGTCTGGTGTTTTTTGTGTATATTTGCACCCCTATTATAAATACTTGACGTGGAAAATGACAAATGATTTAGCTACTGATAACGCTTATAAACAACATATTAACCGCTTACAAAACGAAGTAAACCGCTTCTTTGGAAAAACGGTTACTTCTATAGCTGACTTTGAAGAATTATCGGAAAAAACGCGTCTATCTACCCAAACCTTGCGCCGCTTCTTTGGAAAAATTGACAAGGATAAACAACTTAGCACTACAAGCTTAAACTTGCTGTGTAACTACATTGGTTTTGCCGACTGGCAGAGCTTTTGCAACAACACAACCCCTGCTACCCCTACACAACTGCGCGAGGTTATCAACTCTTTCTACGACACTATTGCTTTCTCGGACGCGAGTTTTTTCGATGCTAAACTGCGTGATACTCACGAGGCTTACGCTCCTATCATTTTGAACGATTTGCCTTATGCCTATTCGTTTTTGGAACGCTATAAAAACACCCCAAAAATCACTCAGTCGCTTTACCCTTGGTTCCCATACTACGACTATATGGCACAAGCGAGTTATGTACACCTCATTGAAACCTATCTCGCTACTCAACCCTTGGAACACTTGAGAGTATGCCAGAATTCTTTTCTTGCTTATGGTGTGTTTTGCAGTACAAAATGGGGGGAAGGTGGAGCAGGTCTTGTAGAAAAATATACTAAAGAAGCTGATAAATACATCGAATCGGTATGGCGAGATTATCCTGATAGTTTCTTTCATTACCCTGAAACGCGCTATACCATAGCCAAAGTAGTATTGGCTTACTTGAACAACAACGAACAAGAAGCGATTCGTGTGGCTGAAGCTGCTTTACATCGCAACCTACGCGCCAAACCCTTACACGTGTTTGATGAGGAATTTAACACTCCTGATATCCTCATTTCTAAACTGTGTAATGCCCTTATATGGATGGGAAAAGTGGATTTTGCAATAGAGATTTATAGTACTTTTAGCGAAGAACTTTTTCTAACGAAAGATCCTGTAGAAAATATGTCGCAGCGTTTTGTGTATGAGCGCGACACTCAATTTGCTGCCCAAACGGTGGATATGTTGCGTTTGTTTGACCCTTCTATTCCTGAGCTTGTTTCTAAACGTCAGCCACATTGGAAAACGAGGGTATATGAAGAAATTCAGCAACTTCTCATCGATTTGAAGCGCTGTAAAAAAGGAGAGTTGAGCAAACGTTTGACCTTAAAAGAGCGATTGCGCACTCTTGCTAAGCAAACAAACTTCGGGGTCATAGAAAATTTGATACAACTATTCCAATAAAAAAATGAATCTGTTTGAAGAATTCTGTTTATAGGGGCGTTTTGCAAACGCCCCTATAATGTATTATCAAGATAAGATGCGAGCCAAAGGTGCGAGCCACACGGGCAGGAAAAAAATTAGCAAATTAGGAAATGAGAAAATTAGCAAATTGGAGGGTTGAGGAGTTCGAAAGATAACAAAGAAGAACGAAAGGATGATGAAGAGATTTTTGATGAAAAAAGGCTGTAAGGAGGGTGGGG
>NZ_KB291530.1:26424-34684 GCF_000318315.2 Capnocytophaga sp. oral taxon 324 str. F0483
ATTAATAGTATAATACAGCGATGCAAAAAATGGTGAAAACGGGGTTTCGAGACGAAAGAAATGGAAACAGGTGATAAATCTTAGATCATTGGCAATAGGGGATAACATCCCTCCTAGCCTCCTCGAAGAGGGGGAATGTAATGACAAAAAAGGGAAGGGAATGTAGGGTCGTAGCATAATGGGAAGTTAACTTTGGCAAAGTTGAATAAACTGAGAATCCTCATTCTCTCATTTCCTAATTCTCTAATTTCTCCCCCGCTCGTCGTGCTACGACCCCTGTAATTACTAATGTTTAGAAGGTAGCTATCAAGAACTCTTATAGCACTATCGATAAAATTATAACCTAAAATAGTTGCATTTGGCATTTTTTTTGTAATTTTGCCCCCGAAATAATTTTAAGCAGGTGTACTTCTTCTGAAGAACAGATGTAAGTCTTAAAGAAAACAATTTTTATGAAAAATATAAAAAAGAGGTATTATTGTGCCGTAATGATGGCTGTATTTTTTATGTTGGGTTTTACTGTAAAAAGTGATGAAGAGAGAACTACCGTAGTACCGCCCAGCTTTGTAGTAGATATACCTCGTTTGGTTACCGCTATGCCAAAAGAAATAACAAGCGAACCCAATCTGTTTTCCTTAAATCCACCACAAGTAGGAAAAAGTTTTATAGGCTTTAAAGAAGCCTTAGCCTACCGCGAGTCACGAGGCAATTATTTTATAGTGAATAGGTTTGGCTATATGGGTAAATATCAATTCGGAAAATCAGCTTTGCAGTTCTACGGAGTAAAAGACGCTCAGCAATTCCTCAATTCCCCCGAACAACAAGAACGACTTTTTACTCTTAGTCTTCAGCGCAACAAATGGTATTTGCGCAATGAAATCAAGCAATACGTAGGCACTAAAATTAACGGTATAGAAATTACCGAGTCAGGCATATTAGCCGCAGCTCACTTAGTTGGAGCGCAATCAGTAAAAAAATATTTGAAGAAAAAAGGACGCTATGCCTTTGCCGATGGCAATGGTACTACGTTGCAAAACTACCTAAAACACTTTGCAGGGTACGACACAGCACACATTATCCCTGAAAAACTCCCACGTTTTTAGAAACATAAGTTAATCGAAAAACATAAACTTTCTTCATCTTTGTCAAGGTTTTATAATCTTGGCAAAGATTTCTATTTTCCTACTTCTCAGCATTTGCCAATCCCTAAATTTGCTCATTTGCTAATTACTTCATACCTTTGCACTCTAACAAATTAAAAGCCAAAGAGACTCACACTTATGCCTATTCCTCTTAAATTTAAAAAACGCTGGGAGATCTATCCTACTTTGCAAGACGTGCTCACTGCTACACAAAACCTCAGTGTGTCACCTTTTGGTACTACAATAGACGATGACTTACAAGATTTTCGCGGTATCAAACTCATTGGTAAAGGTGAATGTATCAACGTTTCTCTTAGTAATTCTGATTTCTCAGGTTCGCTATGGCAAAACTTTCAAATTGCAGAAACCGAAACTTTTACTCCTCTAATAAACCGCGTAATTTTTGATGAAAGCTCTTTTCAGCAGAGTGAATATACTCCCCTTTGTGGACGAGGGACTACATTCCTATCGTGTTGTTTTATCAATTGCAAATACAAAGGCGTTGGCTTTCTGCAAGTAGTCATTAAAGACTGCCTCTTTTCTGATATCAAAAAGAATGTACGCTTAGATTTTAACTGCAAGCTGATAGAAGATTGCTTATTCATTGGTGATATTTACAAAGCTAAATTTTGGTATTCGTCCTTAAAAAATTGTATCTTTGAAGGAGTACTTTATGATACTTCTTTCTGGGGAGCAAGAGACTTTGCTTCGCAAAAAGAACCTATTTTACCTGAAAAGGTAGATAACCGAATGGAAAATATAGATTTCTCTCAAGCAGAAATGATACAGTGTAATTTCTGGGCTTATTGCTATTTAGATAAAGTGAAACCTTCTGAAAGGAATTGTGTTTTTAAGGTAACCGATGAATTTTATGAATGTTTACTAACCCAAATTCAAAGCAGTGAAAGTCCCTTAAAAGAGAAATTAATAAAATGGGCAAAATTATTCTATGCTCCACATATTACAGCTCCTTATAGAGTGGCTCACCCCAATGACGTTTCATTTAATCGTCCAGAAGATACTGAATTTAGCCAAACACTCTACAATCTTGTTTGCGAGGCAGCAGAAGCTACCGGCTGTAGAGTGAAGTAAGGTTGTAATAAGCTTTGTCAGAGTCCCCCCGCTGGCGCGAGCTTGTAGCTCGTGCCTACTATAAATAGAGCTTGTAGCTCACACCAAATTTGCTCATTTGCTAATTACTTCATACCTTTGCACCATAATTGGCAAAGTTGCTAATTGACAAATCGACAAATTAACGACGAATGGTTTACAATCACAAAGAAATAGAGGCCTTTTGGCAAGAATATTGGGCTAAACACCAAACTTTCAAAGCCCAGAATAACAGTACCAAACCTAAGTACTATGTGCTCGATATGTTCCCTTACCCCTCAGGGGCGGGCTTACACGTAGGGCATCCGCTGGGCTATATCGCCAGCGACATCGTGGCGCGCTACAAGCGTCACAAAGGGTTCAATGTGTTGCACCCTCAGGGTTATGATAGCTTCGGTCTGCCAGCCGAGCAATACGCTATCCAAACAGGGCAACACCCTGCGGTTACTACCGCACAGAATATCGCCCGTTACCGCGAACAATTAGATAAAATGGGCTTTTCTTTTGATTGGAGTCGTGAAGTAAAGACCTCCGACCCCGATTACTATCGTCATACCCAGTGGATATTCATACAATTATTTAACTCGTGGTATAACAACACAACCGACAAGGCAGAGCCTATCAAAACGCTTATCGCTCTCTTTGAAACAGAAGGCAATAGCAAGGTCAATGCTGCTTGCGACGACGATACCCCCTCTTTCACTGCTGCCCAATGGCACGCAATGACAGCAGAAAGCAAACAACACCATTTACTAAAATACCGACTTACCTACTTAGCAGAAACCGAAGTAAACTGGTGCCCTGCCTTAGGAACTGTACTCGCCAACGATGAAATCGTGAATGGCGTATCCGAACGTGGGGGTCACCCAGTAATTCGCAAGAAGATGACCCAATGGAGTATGCGCATCACGGCTTATGCTGAACGCCTCTTGCAAGGCTTAGACACCATCAATTGGAGTGAAAGCATCAAAGAAAGCCAACGCAACTGGATAGGAAAATCAGTAGGAGCCTCTATCGACTTTGTGCTCGCCGGAGGCGAGCACAAAGTCGAGGTCTTCACCACTCGCCCCGACACCCTCTTCGGCGTTACTTACCTTACCCTTGCTCCCGAGCACCCCTTAGTATTGCAAATTACTACTGAGGAGCAACGCGCTGAGGTAGAAGCCTATATCGCAGCTACTGCCAAACGTTCAGAGCGCGACCGTATGGCAGACACCAAAACCGTATCAGGAGCTTTCACTGGTGCGTATGCTCTGCACCCACTTACCGGCAAGCAGCTTCCTATCTGGATAGGCGATTATGTGCTTGCCAGCTATGGTACGGGGGCTGTTATGGCAGTGCCTGCTGGTGACGACCGCGATTATGCCTTTGCCAAACACTTCAAGGGCGCCAAAGGAATGCCAGAAATGATTAACATCTTCGATAAAGATATTTCAGAAAACGCCTTTACCAATAAAGAGGGAATGACTTACCAAAACTCTGATATTCTCAATGGTTGCACTAACTTTGACGAAGCAGTTGCCAAAGTGTTAGCAGCCTTAGAAGCTAAGGGCGCAGGCAAAGCCAAAGTGAATTACCGTCTCCGCGATGCTGTCTTCTCACGTCAGCGTTATTGGGGCGAACCTTTCCCTGTATACTATGAAAATGGCTTGCCACAGATGATAGGCGAGGAGTACCTCCCTATTCTCCTTCCCGAAGTAGAGAAATACCTCCCTACCGAAGAGGGCAACCCACCATTGGGCAACGCGACCACTTGGGCGTGGGATACCGCAAACCACAAGGTAGTCAGCAATGAGCTTATTAATAACCAAACCATATTCCCATTAGAACTCAATACAATGCCAGGTTGGGCAGGCTCTTCTTGGTATTGGTTGGAGTATATGATGGAAAAAGACGCACGTGGAACCTTCCCTACCAAACCCGTAGTAGACTACTGGCAAAACGTAGACCTATACGTAGGGGGTAGCGAACACGCCACAGGGCACCTTTTGTACTCTCGTTTCTGGAACAAATTCCTCAAAGACCGCGGTTTTGCCCCTACCGAAGAACCTTTCAAAAAACTTATCAATCAAGGAATGATATTGGGGATGAGTGCCTTTGCGTATCGATTAGAAGGTACCAATACTTTTGTGTCTAAAAGTCAAGTAAAAGGGCAATCAGTACAACCTATTCACGTAGATGTTTCTCTCTTAAAAGATACTTCTGATGAATTAGATATTGAGAAATTCAAGGTGTGGCGTAAAGAATTTGCTAATGCTGAATTTATTTTAGAAGAAGACGGCAAGTATATTACAGGTCGCGAGGTAGAAAAGATGTCGAAATCTAAATACAACGTGGTAAACCCCGATGATATTTGCGAGCAATACGGTGCTGATACTTTGCGTCTCTACGAAATGTTTTTAGGACCTTTGGAACAAGCCAAACCTTGGAACACGGCAGGTATTTCGGGGGTATATAACTTCTTGCGCAAGCTATGGCGTTTGTATTTCAATGACAATGGTTGGCAAGTAACCGATGAAGCCCCTACACCCGAGATGCTCAAAGCCCTGCATAAAACGATTAAAAAGGTAAATGAAGATATCGAGAATTTCTCTTTCAATACCTCGGTGAGTCAGTTTATGATATGCGTGAATGAGTTATCAACACTAAAATGCCACCATAGAGACGTTTTAACACCTCTTGCGGTGCTGGTAGCTCCCTTCGCTCCGCATATCGCCGAAGAGCTCTGGAAAAGGCTTGGAAATACTGAAAGCGTAACTTATGCACCTTATCCCGTACACGAGGATAAGTATTTGCAAGAGGACAGTAAGGAATATCCCGTATCGTTCAATGGCAAAGTACGCTTCAAACGCGCTTATGCTACCAGTATGAGTGTGGCAGAGATAGAGCAAGCCATCCTCGCCGATCCTCAAACCGCAGAACAGCTACAAGGCAACACCCCTAAAAAGATAATTGTAGTGCCTAATAGGATTATCAATATTGTAATGTAATAATACAAAGAGGCTTCTCCTCAGTGGAGAAGCCTCTTTTTTTGTTGTAGTCCTATTATTGAGGGTTTAAAAAATAAAACTTCGCTCTAAATTAAAATAAAAGTATATATACAATGAATTCCATAATCATTCTCATATTCGTACTTGTAGTTGTTTCGGTATATTTTATTGTGCAGTACAAAAGTAATTTCGAAAAACGCTTAGCCTATCATACCCCCCGCCTTCTTTCCTCCGAAAGACGGGAATATATAAAGGGTGCAGAACGATATATCAAAAAAGCGAGCGTAGTTATAGGCTTGTTTGTTAGCTTTCCGTTAATGGTTATATGTGCTTTTCTATTAGCTGATGTTGGTATTCCTATCATTTTTCTTCTTCTAATTTTTCTAATAGCAATAGAGTGTTTGGCTATTTATTTACTATATCGTATTTTAAAAAGAAATATAAAAAACCAGCAAGCACTCTTAGAACAAATGAGTGATAGCGACTTTCGGCTATTGCAGAGTGTACAAAAAGAATTATTTCTCTTCAAATACTTTCCTCCTTTTATACTTTGTAAAGATAAGCTGTACTTATTTGTTTCTCTTACCGTTGAGGAGATTGATCCTACAACAATAAAAGAAGTAAGTTTTGTTTATGCTAGGGGAGAGAGATTATTTCTACATATTAAATCGATAAAATCTATTCGAATTACTATGTATAGGAATATATACCCTCTCTTGGTAGAGATTATCGAGAAATACAATCCTAATGCTCAAATAAAAACTTTAAAATAACCTATTAACTAAATAAAAAAAAATGAACGATACTATCATCATTCCGTTCAGCAAAAAGAAAATGCTGAAACTCACAGGCATTTATGTTCTTATAATCCTTGGTGTAGCAGGTGTTATCGCTCTTATTTTATCAGCTGATATCCTAAACCTATACTATTTAGCATTCTTTTTAGTTTTATTGATAGTAACCATTATTCTCTTTTTTATGGGAATAAAAGGACTATTATCGTTAAAGAGAAGCAAAGGAGGTGTAATACTCACTCCTGAGTACCTCAAAAGCAATGTGAGTCTTGTAGGTAAATGGGTAGGTGAAATTCCTTGGAACGAAATAGCTGCTATAGGCAGAATGAAATTCTATGGAATACACATCCATATCAAACTCAAACACCCTGAAAACTACTTGAGCAGAATCAAAAGTGAAGAGATAAGGAATAGGTTTGAAGGAATTCAAATCGACAATAGCGAACTCAAAATCACTTTTGAGGAATTAGAAAGGCTTATCAATGAGTATTTTGCTAAATACGGCAATTCTTAATTCTTACCTAAAAAAATGGACACAGTTTACATTATCTGTTTGGTACCCTTAGTGATTTTTATAGGCTTCTTTCTGTACCTTACGATAATACGGAAAAACGCCTTTGAAGAACGATTAGTGCTTTTCCGTCCTACTCACCAGCTTTCACAAAAGCGTGAAGCCTATATGCAGGGGGCGCACAAATACCGCAAATATGCTTCTATTGCTTTGCTGGTGCTATTTTCTTTTCTTTTATTAATTTTGATTTTTGTAATGTTCAAAGAGGATTTTGAGGAAATAGGCAGTGTATATATGGTAATCTTTAATAAAATTAAGAAACTCATATTGTTTGTCCTTCTTGTCCTTATACCTATTGTTCTGGCGTATTACCTTGCTACCTATGTGCTGAAGCGCAATGAAAAAGCTCAACGTATGTTTTTGGAACAAATGAGCGATACCGATTTTGAAACACTCCTCAAAGTAAGAGATAGTTTGCCTTCTATCAGTAAGTATAGTCCTCCGTTTGTATTGTGTAACAAGAAGTTGTATATTTTTCTCTTCTATGCAATTAGAAAAATTGACCCTACTCAAATAATCGAAATAAATTGGGAGAATAATAAGAATAGTATTTTTATACGCCTCAAATCTCCTAAGAGAACGATGTTTACCCTATCCCCCACAACGTTTTCTTATTTCTTGCCAATCGTTGAACAATATACAAAGTCCAAATAAATAACTCTTACTTAAAATTATGGACATAATTTATTTACTCTGTTTTGTTTCGTTGGTGCTTCTCTTGGTTTTTATGTACTTTACGATGGTGCGCAAAAACAAATTTGAAGAGCGCTTGGCAATTTATCGCCCTCAGCACCAGCTGTCACAAAATCGGGAGGCTTATTTGAAAAAAGTGAGTAAGTTCCGCTTGTGGGTTACCGGTATTATTATTGTGATTTTTTTAGCGCCTTTGTTTCTTTATCTTGTGCTGATGATACAAAAAGGTGTAGAGGTGCTACACTTGTTGTTTCCTGATGAAATAATAGGGGAAACACTTCTTTCTTTACTTATTCCCTTTTTGGTGTATTACCTCCTTTCTTATGTGTTCAAGCGCAACGAAAAAGCTCTGCGTATGCTGGTAGAACAAATGAGTGATAGTGATTTCGACTTGCTGTTAAAAGTAAAAGATAGTCTATTTGTTCTCACTCGCTACAATCCGCCGTTTGTGTTGTGCAACAAGCAACTGTACTTCTTTATTTTCTATGCGATTCGTGAAATTGACCCTGCTAAAATCACGGATATAGATTGGGGTTATAGCAAAAATGGTTTATATGTAAAAATCAAATCGCCTAAAGTCACAAGGATTACGATGTCACGCGAGACATTGTCTTATCTCTTGCAAATTATTGAACAATATAACTCAAAAATACGAACTTTCTAATTAGCAAACTTGGAAATTAGAAAATTAGCAAATGAGAAAATGAGGAAATTAGCAAATTAGGAGCGAGTTTGAATTAGAGGAATGAGGCTGTGCCTCAGAAATTAAACAAAAATCAAACAAATTAAGGCTACGCCTTGTGAAATGGGAAGAGAGTTTGGTAGGAATTTTCGGAGAAGGTTGAAGAGTTTCTGAATTATCGGAGAGAAACGAAAAACATCAAAAGAGAGTTGTAGGGAATTTTGGTGAAAAAAGGGTGTAAGATGGGTGGGGGTAGCTTATAGAGAGCTTATAGGAAG
>NZ_KB291530.1:34704-38170 GCF_000318315.2 Capnocytophaga sp. oral taxon 324 str. F0483
GGTATAGAAAGGGTGTGTAAAAAATTGATTCATAATATAATACAGCAACGCTAAAAATGTTAAAAACAGGGTTTCGATGCGAAAGAAAGAGGAAGAGGTGCTAGGCCTTAGGCCATAGGCACTAGGGGGAAGTATGACGGAAAATCAAAAGAAACCTTTCCCTATCACATACTCCGCTATCGCGGACTTCCGTTCAAAGGGGGGGATATGAAGGAAAAGGGAAGAAATGACGAGGGACGAATAACGAAGGTTAAATTTTGGCGGTTAGGAATTAGTTTGTATTTTTGCGCATCAATAGCTAAAAAAGAAAGTTGCGAACCAAAGTCTTCGAGAGCTCTCTGTTGGATATGTGGAGGCGAGTAATTGGCATATTTAGGATTTAGCAAATGAAGACTGGTCAGACGAGATAGGACAGAGAGACGAGAGGGGCTGGTGAGATTTAGAAACTAAAAAATAAAACAAACAAAAATGAATGATTTTTCGACTGCGGATTTTGAAGGACTCATTAAAGAGTGGATTACCGGACTTATTAAATTTGCGCCTACACTATTGTGGGCAATTGCGCTTTATTTTATAGGGCGATACATTATTCGGTTTATTGCAAAACTCCTTAAAGGCTTGATGGTACGCCGTGGAGTAGACGTGGCCTTGCAGGGATTCCTCTTGCAAGTAGTACGGTGGATACTCTATATTGCTCTGTTCCTTACTATCGTGCAAGTGATAGGTTTGCCTGCGACTCAGTTTATCGCGATTATTACCAGTGGTTTTGTAGCAGTGGGGTTAGCCTTACAGGGGTCGCTATCTAACTTTGCAAGCGGGATAATGATTCTTATCTTTAAACCTTTCCGCGTAGGCGATACCATTGAAGGTAATGGCGAAAAGGGGACAGTAAAAAACATTGGACTCTTTGCTACAACTCTTAACAAAGCCAACAACGAGCAGGCGATTATCCCCAATACCCAACTTTTTAGCAATAGCATTATCAATTACAGTAGGGAAGAGAAGCGCAGGGTGTACGTATTAGTAGGTATAGGTTACAGTTCGGATATTCAAAAAGCTCGCGAAGTGCTCTTGCAAATTGCTAAAGAAGAACCCAAAGCCTTGCCTGACCCTGAGCCTGTGGTATACGTAGAGGAATTGGCTGATAGTTCGGTGAACCTTTCACTGCGCTATTGGTGCTTGACTTCCGAGCACGCAGGGTGTATATTCCGTACTTTAGAGACTATCAAAAACCGCTTCGACGAAGCGGGTATAGAGATACCATTCCCACAAGTGCAAGTGCATCAGTAGAGAGGCAGTGATTAATGGTTAATGATTAGTGATTAAAAATTGTTCTTTATTCATTGCTAATTGATATTTATTTTATATTTTTGCTCCATCTTAACATCTAAAAAATAAAACATAATGAAAAACATTTTATTATTAGCTACGGTAGTTTTGGCGTTTGCCAGCTGTAGCAAAAGTGACGACGACAACAATCTGCCATCAAGTGATTACAAGCTAAGTGCAGATGGTCTTACCCTTGTACAGTGGACGAACAGCACCACTACTACTCTTGATATGCAGGCCGACAACAAACTACAAAAGGTGAATACAATTGGTGAAAATGCTTTTAAGGGGCATAAGAAATTACAGACGATTACCTTTCCTGACAATTTAAAAGAAATAGGAGCAAATGCTTTTGAAGGAGCTTCTCTTAGTGGAACTGTTACTTTTAATACTAATGCTACTGTTACTTTTGGAAAAGAAGCATTTAAAAGTTCGGGTATTAGAGTTGTAAAACTTCCTAAGACAGCAGAGCTTTCAAATAGTATTTTTGAACAGTGCTCTAATTTAACAGAGGTAACCTTCTCTTCTGTGAAGAAAATAGGAGAAAATGCTTTCTATCAAACTGCTCTTACTGAAGTGAACTTAGATAACACTGGGCTTACTGAATTAGCAGGGGCTGGTTTTTCACTTTGCTCAAATTTGACAAAAATAACTTTGCCTACCACACTTCAAAGTATAGGTAAACTGTCTTTTTTCGGTTGCTCTAAGCTTCAAACAATGATTATCAATGCCGAGAAAGTTCCAACATTAGTGGATAAAAGTGCCTTTCATTCATCAACCCCTAATATTTATGTGCCTTCAAATTTGGTAGATAATTATAAAGCGGCAAACGTATGGAACGAATACAAAGATCATATTTTCCCTAAGCAATAATCTCTATTAAATCAAAAAAGACATACAAATACCGGCTTAAAGATAGTCGGTATTTTTTTGTGAATATTTCGTTGTTAATTGTTCTTTATTTAGTACCTTTGTGGCGTCTTTAACATCATAAAAATGATTTTACAATGAGAAAAATCTTCTTTTTTGCCTTCGTGGCTATTGCTTTGGTGAGTTGTCGTAAGAAAGATGACAACGGTAACGAGGTAAACGTATCGCCTAATGACTACACTCTCAGTGCCGACGGTCTTACCTTAATAAAATGGACTAATAGTAGTACTATTTCTATTGATATGCAAGGGGATAGCAATTTGCGGAAAGTAAACACTATTGCCGAAAATGCTTTTAAAGACCTTAAAAGTTTAAGAGCGATTACTTTTTCGGACAATTTAAAAGAAATAGATTCTGATGCCTTTTCAGGAACAAACCTCAGTGATGGCGTAAACTTCAACTCTTATTCAGACGTTGTTTTTGGCGAGAGGGTTTTTTATCGTTCGAATATTAGAAAAGTGGTACTCCCCAATACTAAAGCGTTATCTAACCGGATTTTTGCTGAATGTAGAAACTTAAAAGAAGTTACTTTTAAAAGGACGGGTATTATAGGCGATGGGGCTTTTTCGTCTTGTGGAACTCTTGAATTAGTAGATTTAACAGATGCGGGAGTTACTCATATAGGGAAAGAGGCTTTTGCGAACTGTAAACTTTTAAAAAAGGCAATCCTTTCGGTAACTATGAACTTAAAGACGATAGGAGATAAATCGTTTGCGAACTGTACTTCGTTAGAGAATGTTACTATTCTTGCGCTTTACCCGCCGTATTTAGAGGGAGATCCTTTTTCTGGGATAGCTAAAACTAAGTTTCCTACTTTTTATATCCCCAGAAAACCTAAGGATTTATTGGATATATACAAAGGGGATAACAATTGGAAAAATTTAGTTGATAAGATTCAGTTGATACCAAAATAATTAGGTGCGAGCCGCACAGGCGGGGGAGAAATGAGAGAATGAGGAAATGAGAGAATGAGGAAATGAGAGAATGAGGAAATGAGGAAATTAACAGATTAGTGGAGTAAATGTTAATAATACCTACCGACAATCAACTTTGGCAAAGTTTGAGATGAAAAAGCGACGTGTTGAGACTATTAGGGGTGTTCGGAAGGAAACGGAAAAGTTCGGAAGAGGGGAAGTAGGATTTTTGGTGAAAAAAGGCTGTAAGATGGGTGGTCTTAGCTTATAGAGAGCTTATAGGAAGCTTATAC
>NZ_KB291530.1:38190-48327 GCF_000318315.2 Capnocytophaga sp. oral taxon 324 str. F0483
ACGATTGGTATAGAAAGGGTGTATAAGTGGTTGACTCATAATACAATACAACAGGGCTAAAAATGGTAAAAACAGGGTTTCGAGACGAAAGAAAGAGAATCCTCACCCCGTCCCTCTCCCAAGGAGAGGGGGAATGTAGTGACGGAAAGGAGAAGGGGTAATTAGAGAATTAGCAAATTAGAAAATTAGCAAGGGAGAGCACGAGCTAAAAGCTCGCGACAAAAAAGAGGGAAGATGGAGACGAAAAAGTGAAGGTAATGTGAGGTTATAGCGCGACGAGCAGATGAGAAATTAGTGGATTAGTAAATTTGAAAATGAGAAAATTAGTAGCTTACAAAAATAGATAAATACGATAAAAAATAATTATACAATGAGAAAAGTTTTATTATTGGCTTTGGCAATGGTTGCTTTAATGGGCTGTCGGAAGAGTGATGATGACAGCAATGGTAACTCTACCGCTGATTATGAGCTCAGTGCTGATGGGCGTACGCTTATCAAATGGAAAAATGCGAATACTACGGTGCTTGATATGCAAGCTGATGAGAAGCTCAGAAATGTGAATACTATCGGGAAAGAGGCTTTTAAAGAACATCAGAACCTCCAATCGATTATATTTCCGAATAACTTGAAGGAGATAGAAAAAAGTGCTTTTGAGGATGCAAACCTCAGCGGTGAGGTTGTCTTTAACACGAAAGCTACCGTTGATTTTGGCGAAAAGTGCTTTTACCACACTCATCTGAAAAAGATAACGTTCCCCAATATGAGTGTATTAGGTATCAATGCTTTTTCAGTTTGTAGGGATTTAAAAGAGGTTACTTTTAACAAAATAAAGAAATTAGGTGATTTTGCGCTGAGAGATTGCAATGCTGCCTCGCTTACCTTAGAGGGGACGGGGCTTACTGAAATAGGGCACGGCGCTTTTGTGGGGATGTGGAAGCTAAAAGAGATTACTTTACCTGAGACGCTTACTAGAATAGAATCGGATGCTTTTTGGCAATGCATAGTGCTGAAAAAGCTTACTATTAAAGCGGTAAATCCACCTGCCTTGCATATTAATAGTATTTTTGGCACAAACGATAAAAGTGTGATACCTACTATTTATGTGCCTAAGGGTTCGGTAGAACAATACAAAAAAACGGCAGGCTGGAAAGATTTCGCGGAGAAAATACAAGCAATTAATTAAATTAAAGAATGAGAAAATTAGGAAATTTGAGAATGAGAAAGGTTTTATTATTAGCTCTTATAGGGATTGCTTTGGTGGGCTGTCGGAAGAGTGATGATGACAACAACGGTAACTCTACCGCTGATTATGAGCTCAGCGCTGATGGGCGTACACTCATAAAATGGAAAAATGCAAATACTACGGTGCTTGATATGCAAGCTGACGAGAAGCTCAGAAATGTGAACACTATCGGGAAAGAGGCTTTTAAAGAACATCAGAACTTACAGTCGATTACATTCCCGAATAACCTGAAAGAGATAGAAGAGGGTGCTTTTGAAGAAGCTAGCCTTAGTGGTACCGTTACCTTCAATACCAATGCTACAGTAGTTTTTGGCGATAAAGCTTTCTTCAAAACAAAAATTAGAAAACTCTCCCTTCCTAATGTAAAAAGACTGCCCTATAGCGTATTGTCAATGTCTTATAATCTCGAAGAATTACACTTCAATAAATTAGAAATATTAGGATTTGGCGCTATTGGGTGGAATTATCTAAAAGAAATTAACTTAGAAAATACAGGACTCACTGATATAGAAACTGTGGGAATTTCGGGGTGTACGGAGATGAAGAGTGTTGTCTTGCCTGCAACACTGAAGACTATAGGGTATGATGCTTTTTGGTATTGCCAACAGCTTAAAACAATAACGATTAATGCTGTAAACCCTCCTGCCTTAGTAAATAACCCGTTTAGGGCTACTCGTATAGAAAAGATATATGTACCTAAAGGCTCGGTAGAGCAATACAAAAGAGCTACTTTCTGGAGTGCTTTTTCTGATAAGATATATCCGAAAGCACAATAAATAATAATTGAGGGCGGTATGTCATATCCAAAGATTAAGATTATATTGATGTATTTGACTTAGATATTTATTAGGTATTTTTAAATTCTGTAATTTTTATCCAAAACTATATGAAACGCTTTTTGACTGTTATTGCTTTTTTAAGTATCACTTCGATAGGTTTTTCGCAAGTGGCTATAGGAGTACGCTTTTCCTATCCTTTTACTATGGTACAAAGTATGCGTCCTGTTACCCCAAATGTACCATCTTCATCTGTAAGCTTTGGTAAATTTAGAAATTACTTAAATGCGGGAGGTTTTATTAGGATTCCTCTACAAGAAAGATTAACATTCCAAATTGAAGGAATGTTCAGTATTGCCGAAGTAGATTTTGACGGTAAATATCAAGGTAGTTCTTTTCATTCGGGCTACCGTTTTGTGCTTTTTGATATGCCTTTTTTGTTACAATATGAAGGCAAGCGACCTATTAGAGGTTTTGTACAAACGGGTTTTTCACCTAAATTTTTTTGATGCGCGAGGTTAGTTTGGATAGCTCTTATGATATTTCGTTTGCTGATACCCGTCGTTTTAAGAAGAGCTTGCTGATGTGGCATATAGGGGCAGGCATTCTCTTTGAGCGTAAGCATTGGATTTTCACTCTTGATCATCAGTTTTCTATGAGCGTGTTTAACGTGTCGGAGCATAACAATAAGGAATTTTTAGACCTCAGTAAAGCGAAGTTTTACTTTTTTAGTACTTCCTCAGGTATAGCGTATAAGTTTTAAATTTGTACATCACTTCCTACTGGTTATTTTTTCATTTGTAATTGTGAATTGAAAATTATTTCATATATTTGTTCCCTAATAATACAATTGACTAATTGATAAATTAATTATGAACTTTACCATAGCACGTGAGCACCTCAAGAGTGTGCTCCTCCCTACACACCTTATTTATAGTCCGCTCTTCTCAGAAGAATCTGGCAACAAAATCTACATCAAGCCCGAAAACCTTCAAAAGACAGGAGCTTTTAAGATTCGTGGTGCTTATAACAAAATCCTTAAACTCACCGAGGAAGAGAAAAAACGAGGAGTTATTGCTTCTTCAGCAGGTAACCACGCACAAGGCGTTGCCTACGCAGCACGTGAATTGGGCATCAAAGCCGTGATTGTAATGCCTAAAACTACGCCTCTTATCAAAGTGCAATCTACCAAAAAGTACGGTGCTGAAGTAGTGCTCTACGGCGATGTGTACGACGATGCTTACCAAAAAGCGAAAGAGCTGGAAGAGAAAGAAGGCTACGTGTTTGTACACCCTTTCAACGACCCTGATGTGTTGGAAGGACAAGGTACTATCGCCTTAGAGATATTGGAAGAACTGCCTAACACCGATGTGATAGTTGTACCTATAGGTGGTGGTGGACTTATCTCGGGGATTGCTTGCGCTGCTAAACAGCTTAAACCCGATATTAAGATTGTAGGTGTAGAACCCTCAGGAGCTGCTTCGGCAACCGAAGCACTCAAGAAAAATAAGCTTGTTAGCCTACCCGAAGCCAATACCATTGCTGATGGCACTGCTGTAAAGCGCATAGGAGAGTTAAATTTTGACTTTATCAAGAAGTATGTAGACGAAGTGGTGACCGTAGATGACTATGAACTTACGGAAGTTTTCTTGCTATTGGCAGAAAAGCATAAGCTTATCGCTGAGAACTCAGGCGTATTACCTTTGGCAGCACTCAAAAAACTCACCGACCGCGGTAAGAACGTTGTGCCTGTAGTAAGTGGGGGCAATATAGATGTGCTAATGATATCTTCGATGATAGGCAAAGGATTGGTGAGCAGAGACCGTATTTTCAACTTCTCGGTAAGCATTCCTGACCGCCCTGGTGAACTCGCTAAGATTACTCAAATTATTGCAGAAGTGGGAGCTAATGTAGTTAAACTCGCCCACAACCAGTTTAAGAACCTCTCACGTTTCCGCGATAAAGAAGTGCTTATTACGGTAGAGACCAACGGTACCGACCATATCCAGCAGTTGGTAAGAGCTTTTAAAGATAAAGGGTACGAAATTACCGCTAAGTAGTTGTTAGTAGGACAAACGCTTTTAGATTTACTAAAAAAGACTTTGCCAAAGGGTCGTAGCACGACAGGCTATTAACCCCTTGGCAAAGTCTTTTTATTTTCTGTTAAGCTATACGACTTATTGACTGACTTTTATCAAAGAAAACTCTACTTTGTATTCTTTGCCGTTTTCTTCGATGAGTACATAGCCTTTGGGTAGGTTGTTTGCTAAATAGTCATAATTACTATCCGATAGTTTTTCAGATGAACTTATGGCTTTTACTGATGGGAAATAGGTCGTGTTTTCTATTTTCAGTTTAGGAAATACTATTGCTTTTACTTTGGCATCTTCTAAATCTTCATTGAAGTAAACCTGTACATATTTAGCATAGTAGTCTGTAGAGTTTTTGTCTACAACCTTAGCATAGGTAGCTTTTAGTCTTGGATGCGCTTCAAGAATAATCTCTTTTTGAACAGTAACTTCTTGACCAAAAACCTCTGATTTCAGGTGTATTTGAGAAGATAATACTACCTTATAAGTACCTGACTCTACACTATTATCTATTTTAAAAGTTGCGGTGGTACCCCGGTGATTATAAGTACTTAAAGTTGCTTTTGTTTCTCCGTTTTTAATTAAAAGTAACTCGCAATATCTGTAATTAGTATTAAAACCTACGCTCATATAGGTAAAGTTTTCTCCTGTTATGGTTAATTCATCACCTGTTTTTAGGGTAGTTGCAGAGAGAGATTTGATTACTGGAGCATAGGTAGGCACTATGTTTATCGCTTGTCCGTCGCTGTTTACAAAAGGAAGTACTTGCTCTTTAGCGCCACCTTTTACTACAAACTTAAAGTCATTTCCTCCGCTGAAAGCTCCAGCTGGTGTATTGAACATCTTAAATTCGAGGTTGTAACCAGACATTTCTGCAACTGTAAGCTGGTAATCTTGTCCGTTTTTGCGTAGGTAATAGGTGTATTTCTTTAAGGCTTCAGCATTAGCGTATACTAGCACTTTAAAGACTTGCAAGTTGGTAGTTGCTAATGTTTGTACAGGACCTTCAAAAAGATTAATATCTAAAACATCTAAAACAATCTCACTACTATCTAAGGTAAAAACACCACTTTCCACTTCTTCTTTGTCGAAGGTTGCTTTAAAGCGATATTGACCGTTTTTATACGTTGCGGGCAAGACCACATATACACGTCTTTCTTTTTTGTCTATCTTTTGTACTTTGAGGTCGTAAGAGAGAGCGCTTCTGTATTTAAGGAGCTTTACTTTTATTTGCTCTTTTTTGACGGGTAGCGTGTTTACCTCGAAGAAAATCACCTCGCCTCCTGCTTTGTTTACCGTATATTCATTAGGAACGTACCCAATTTCTATTGGGACTTGCGGTTGTTCGGTTTTTTCGGTGGTAACCAGTACTTTGTAGGTTTTAGTACTTTTGTTTTCGGCGGTTACAGTGTAGGTTACTTCCTTAGAGAAGTTTTGAGCTACCCCTGTATTGGGGCTTACGGTAGCGCCCTTAGAAACCGTGATGGTAGGAGTAAGGGTGGTGACATCGGTGTCTTCAGGTAATTGGGCGGTGATAGTGGTATTGCTGATAGTACCACTATAAGTGTTACCCTCTACGGTAAAGACAAACGAAAGAATGTCTTTTTCAGCGCTCAGTGGGAGCGTTTCATCATTGTCTTTCTTGCACGCAAAAGCGATGAGCAAGATGCATAAAACGTACAATTTTTTCATTGTAGATAATTTTTTTTGAATTGCTTGCTATTAGAAAGTGCAAAGATAAGACGTAATTAGCAAATGAGCAAATAAGAGAATGAGAAAATGAGGTACTACATCTCTCCTCGTTTCATCTTTTCGAGATTAGCTTTTACCTCCTGGCGTTGGGACTCAAATTCATCATTAGTTTTTGAAAGGAGTTTTACGGCTTTTTCTTCGAGCTTAATAGCTTCTTGTTTTTCACCGCGTGTGTACAAGAGGTGTGCGAGGGTATCTAAGTAATAAGGATTTTCAGGTTCTAACTGTACTGCCGAGCTTGCCCACTGATAGGGTTCTGCTAATTTAGCGGGGTCGTTTTTATGTTCTTCGTACACTTTCCAAGCGATGTTATTGGCGCGGTTAGCAAAGCGCATTTTGTAATACTTCCAACTGTTTTCTTCATCGCTTTCGAAAAAAGCCTTATCGAGTGCTGCAATGATATTACTATCTCTCTTCAATAGGCTTTTATAGTATTCGCCGAAATAAGCACTGGCTTCTTCTACGTTGTTTTCATAGAGAAAATCGATGTAATCATCAGCGGTAAGTACGTTCTTTTTGACACCTTCGATATAAACGGCTTTTACAGGTTCAAAAAGAGTTTTGTCGTTAAATACAAGACGGTCGAGAAGAGTACTGAAGTGTCCATAGTTTGCTTCTATTACGCCTTTCTCTAAGCGTTGTTGATAGTCTGTATAGTCATCGTTTTTAGGAATGAGTTTTTCGTTATGTGCTTTAATTTCCTCGCTGAACTTCACCAAATAAGCGATTGCATCTACATCAGCAGGAGAAGCAGGCTTTTCGGCATTGAAAATTCGGTAATAATAATCGCTATCATTGCTATTAAGAGCGAGCAAGAAAGCATATGCGGAATCGAGTTTGCTATCGTTTTTATGAGCGTTTACGATGCGCTGCCACTGGGTAGTTACTTGCTCAGGGGTAATTTGCATTTGGTAGATGCCTTTGGGGTTTTTGAAATCGGAGAAGTAATCTTCTTGCTCTTGCGCTATATAGTCGAAGGCTTCTTCCTCATTAGCATCGCCTGTTTTTTGCACGGGACGATTTTTAGCTAACAAATACACACGCTGGCTGTCCTTTTTGAGGAAAGTGGTAAAAATAGCTTGTAGGTCTTTTACAGAGAGTTTAGGGTTACCCAAAGCTTTGTCGAGCGCACGAGCCATTGCTATTGTACCGAACTGCTGTCCGTAAGTATCACTTGTTACTATTTCGTCATTGGCAACCTCTTCGATAGTAGAGGGCTGATTGTAGAGCAGATTACCGGCTACGTCAAGCACAGCCATTTGGTTACCTGTAGGTACGCCTTTGGCTTTGAGGGTTTTCATATCTTTGGTAGTAGCCAAATAGAGTTCATACGGATAGCCATTGCTACCGCCTTCTTCTTTATATTTGGCAAAAAGAGTAGCGAATTGTTGTTGAGCCTCTTTGTTATCGGGTTGTTGGAAAACTATTACCAAACGGCTATATTTATCGGCTGAAGCAAGGGCAGTTTTCAAGTTCTTGGGTAGTGAAATATCTGCTTGGTTTTTCTGCTTAGCTCTTTTTTCAGGATTATATTCGGGGATATCCTGTTCTTCCTCAAAAGCGATGAGATATTTCCAATTCTTTACATTTTCCTTATTGCTACGGGCTACTTTTGCTGGATTAGGAGTGCTTGCCTTGTTACTGAACAGAATTGCGTTATCGGAATCGCCTTCGGTAAGAGAAATCGTTCCTTTATCGGGGTTGTAAGTGCCTTTTAAATTAAGCATATTATTGGTTCCTAAAAATTCTACTTCGACGGCATTGGTTGTCTTTCCGATAGGATATTTCTCAATAATTACTTCTTTGGATTTATTGTTGAAAGCTACTGAATGGGCATTCACTAAGTAAAGGTTTTCAGTACGTGGCACTTCAAAACTTTCTAATACATAGTAACCAACTCCATTGCTGTCTTTTGTTTTTTCTACATTTTCCAATGAAGTGATTTTGTTATGTACACACACATATTCCACTTCACCTTTGTTGTTTTCGTAGCCTACATATAAGAAATGTGGGTCGCCAAAGAGCCCTGTTCCTATTTTAAAGGTAATTTGCAACTGAGAGCTATTGCTCTGTTTCTTCTCAACCAAAAAAGACGACGCATTGGAAGAGAACTCTATTTTTTTGTCCTTTAAGGTATAGTTGCCCGAAGCGCCTACCAATTCGTAAGTGTTGTTATTACCAATCCTAAGCTCCAAAGCATTACCAAGAGAGCTGGCTTTGTAAGAGCCAGCAGGAATAGGGTTTTGGGCTATGAGTGATAGCGGAAATAGTGCTAATAGGGGAAGTGCTTTCATTTGAATAAAAAATTAAAAGTTAAAAAGCTGAGACTTGTGTAGCAAAAAGTGAGCCAGATCATTCTGTATACTTTTTGATAAGGCGAATCATTAAGTCGCTGAGTTTTTCGACTTGATACTCCCCTACACTAGGTTCTAAATGGGCGTTACCTATACCGCTGTCGTCGGTGATAAAGACATAGGTACCATTGGTATATATTGCCATAAAACGCATTAAGAACTCGGTGGGCTTATCGATACCACTGGCTACGATAGGAATGAGTTTGATACCTTTCTCGGCAGCGGTTTTAACTGATGCTTGTACGCTTTTGAGTATCTTATCTTCGTGATGTGGAGGAGCATCGAGTACTAAAAAGGCAATACGTGTGCGTGCCTCGCCGTCCCATTGGAGTTTATTGAGCTGATTGAGGGCTGAGTGTACTGCTTCGGGGAAGTCGCCACCTCCATCAGCTTTTTGGTTATTAATAAACTGAATGGTTTTATTGATATCCTTAGTAAAATCGGAATGTTTGACTACATACTCATCGCCTTCGTCGCGATAAAAGACCGTAGCGGTACTTATTTTGAGGTTTTTATTTCCTTCTTCTACCTTACTGATTACGTTCTTCAAATCCATTTTTAGGAACTCTAATTCATCACTCATTGAGCCCGTAGCATCTACCATAAAGGCAATTTGTACTTCGTTTGATGCTTTTTTTACTTCATTTTTAAGCGCAATACGGTTGAGTGTGTTTTCGCTAATTGCTTTTTCTGTGCTCACCCATTGGTCGTTTACTTTTAGGCGCAAATGCTCGGTGTTAAGCTCTTTTTCTTTTTGGAAGGCACTCACCCATAGTTCAGCTTTACCCGTGTTATCGGTTTTAGCTGTCCATAGCAGGGTATTGTTGCGATAGAGCGCAACGGTAACATTCACAGCAGGCTTACCATTAGCGGTTACAAGTACCGCTATACGGTGATTGGTGTACATTTGCCAATGTTCGGGGAAAGAAGCAAATTCATTTTTATTGAGCGTTTTTTGGTAGAAATCCCAACTATTGAGGTCGTTCCACTCGCCGGCAGTTACCAAGCCGGACTGAGGTTGGGGGTCGCTTTCGGGGCGACGTTTGCGGTGCTTAGGTTCAGTGCGTTTTGCTGGTTTGCTGGTTGCTACATCTTTTGCTACCGACATTTTAGCTGACATCGTACTTTCGTCACTTCTGCTAACATCGCCTGTTATTTTAGAGGATTTTCTCTTAGCGCTCTTTTCGCCGTAGCCAACTACGGCTATCTCGGCTAATTCGCCACTATTTTCTTCTCGGTAATCGGTGGCAGAGCTTTCATATGGGTATTCGGTGGTACTGCTTCCACGATCAACGGGTTTATAAGCGTTTCGGTTGCCACAAGCTCCTATGAGTAGGGCAAGGCATAACAATAAAAAATAAGATTTGTTTTTCATTTTGGAATATAGTTTTTGTGTTTCTAAGAGAAAGTATACGAAAATAATGCCAAATTAGTGCAATGATGCCGGAAATGTGGATAAAAAAGATTATTGTGTTAGAATAAGACCCCGAACTCCCGAAGGGGGACAAGCCACAAATAGGGTTACTTGGTTGAAAAGAAACATTCTCTTGTTACATACTCCGCTATCGCGGACTTCCGTTCAAAGGGGGAATGTAGTGACAGTCATTTCTTCCCTTTTTCCGTCATACTCCCTCCTAGTGCCTATGACCTAAGGCCTAGTGCCTTTTCTCTTTCTTTCGCCTCGAAATCCTCTTTTTGCCATTTTTTGTATCGCTGTATTATATTATGAGCCAAATACTTATACACCCTTTCTATACCAATCGTCCAAGATTTGTATAAGCTTCCTATAAGCTCTCTATAAGCTAACTACATTCATCCTCACACCTCATTTTTTACCCTTTTCCTCAACACACCCTTCCGAACCACTCCGTTTCCTTCCGAACTCCTCAACCCTCCAAATTTGCTAATTCAACAGCCTGTGT
>NZ_KB291530.1:48347-54220 GCF_000318315.2 Capnocytophaga sp. oral taxon 324 str. F0483
TTTTCTAATTCTCTCATTTTCTAATTTGCTAATTAAAAAACAATTCGCGGTATTTCGTCAGTGTCCAAAGCTCGTCGTCTACCATAAGTTCGAGTTTATCGCAATGGTAGCGTATTACCTCAAAGAAAGGTTTTACCTCATTGCAATAAGCATCGGCTTTGGCTTCAAAATCGGGAAGGTGATTAGCGTGCTTTCGCGCCTCTACCATTGCCTCCACCTGACTGTGAATAACCTTGATATGCTCCGAAATATGGCGTATAAGCTCCATTTGCTCGGCAGCTACTTCTTGGTAGCTATCGCCAAATATTTCTTTTAAGCCTTTCACGTTCTCAATAAGTGTGTTTTGATAACGCACGGCAGTAGGTACCACGTGATTACGAGCAATATCGCCTAATACACGCGATTCTATCTGCACGGTTTTCACGTATTCTTCTAAGCCAATTTCATAACGTGCTAAAAGCTCTACTTTGCTGAGTACTCCTGTACTTTCAAACAAAGCCACAGCCTTCTCACTGATGTTTTCTTTCAGCGCTTCAGGAGTAGTTTTATGATTGCTTAAACCACGGCGGGCAGCCTCTTCCTCCCATTCTTTGCTATAACCGTCGCCTTCAAAGCGTATTTTCTTACTTTCCTTAATGTAACGGCGCAATACTTTAAAAATAGCATCTTCTTTCTTCTTGCCCTCTTCTATAAGCGCATCAACTGCTTTCTTAAACTCGGTGAGTTGTTGGGCTACTATGGTGCTCAGTACCATTGTAGGCTTGCCACAGTTGGCTTTAGAGCCCACCGCGCGGAACTCGAACTTGTTGCCCGTAAAGGCGAAAGGAGAGGTGCGATTGCGGTCGGTAGTATCGAGGAAAAGGTCGGGTATTTTGCCTACTACATTCAGTTTGAGTTCGGTTTTTTCCTCAGGAGATAGGTTATCGGACGATACTTCTAAGGCGTCCAACACTTGGGTAAGTTGTTCGCCTATAAACACCGATACAATGGCAGGCGGTGCTTCATTAGCACCTAATCGGTAATCGTTAGTCGCTGATGCCACTGAGGCTCTTAACAAAGGCTCATATTCACATACTGCCTTGATAGTACAGATGAAGAAAGTGAGGAATTGCAGGTTCTTGATAGGTGTTTTGCTAGGTGCTAAGAGGTTTACGCCCGTATCGGTTACAAGCGACCAGTTGTTATGCTTGCCCGACCCATTCACCCCTGCAAAGGGCTTTTCGTGGAATAGGATTACAAAGCTATGACGTTCGGCTACCTTGCGCATCACGTCCATCAGCAAAGAGTTTTGATCGACTGCAAGGTTGGCTTCTTCAAAGATAGGCGCCAACTCAAACTGGTTAGGTGCGACCTCATTATGGCGCGTTTTTACGGGGATACCAAGCAATAAGCACTCTTGTTCTAAATCGCGCATAAAAGCCAACACACGGCTGGGGATTGCCCCTAAATAATGGTCATCTAACTGTTGTCCTTTCGCCGCTTGATGCCCTAAGAGGGTGCGACCGGTAATCATCAAATCGGGGCGGGTATTGGCAAGGGCTTTATCGATGAGGAAGTACTCTTGTTCACAGCCTAAGGTAGTGGTGACTTTGCTCACATTCTTGTCGAAATAGCGGGCTACCTCGGTAGCAGCTTGATCGAGAGCGCTAAGGGCTTTGAGCAATGGCGTTTTGTTGTCCAATGCCTCGCCAGTATAGGCGATGAATATTGTAGGGATACAAAGTACGGTGCCATATACAAAAGGCGGTGAAGAAGGATCCCAAGCGGTATAGCCACGTGCCTCAAAAGTATTGCGGATACCACCATTGGGGAAGCTGGAAGCATCAGATTCTTGTTGTACGAGCTGTCCGCCCCCAAAACGTTCGATAGCGCGGTCGCGGGTAACGGGCTCAAAGAAAGCGTCGTGTTTTTCGGCAGTGCCCCCTGTAAGAGGTTGGAACCAGTGGGTGTAATGGGTAGCGCCTTTGGAGATTGCCCAATCGCGCATAGCGGTCGCCACTTGGTCGGCTACACGGCGGTCTATTTTAGTGCCATTGTGAATGGCGTTCATTACAGCGGCAAAGGCATCGCGGGTCATCAGTTGGCGCATAGCCTCTTCGTTGAATACATTTTGGGCAAACAGTTCGGAGCGTTTGCCATTTTCGGGTACCGCCACCGGTTTTCGGTTTTGAGCGGTAGTAAGAGCGGTGAATCTTAGCATAGGTAACAGGTAAGTTATTATTATTTTAGTTTTTAGGCAATTTTTGAGAGCGTTCAGCTATCATTTTCTCATCACGCGCTACTTTGCGCTCTAATTTCTTAATATCTTCGGCAGGAGGTAATTCCTCTGGTTTGATACCACGCTGTCCTAACATTTGTCGGACAGTTTGGTTATTTTGTACGTGCTCGTGTGTGATAGCAGGTTCGCCGTGCAAATCATTACTTTCCACATTGTAATTGGTCATTTCGGTAGCGAGGTTCTTAGCGGCAATGGTAAGGGTTGGTAAGAAATCTGCCAAAGGTCGGTTGGCTTTTATTCCTAACCGCAGCTTCATATCCTCAGTAGTATGTCCGCCAAAAAGAGCGGTATCGCCTTTGGAGCGGATACGCGCAAAGCCTTTATCATCAACGCCACGCTCATAAATATTCTGTGAGAGTTGCTTTTCGGCACTTCTGAGTTTATCGCGCGTTTCTAAACGAGAAAGTAAGTTAAGGCGTTCTTCGATGAGCTCTGCCTTACGTGTCTGTACCGCAAAATAACTCTGAGCAAAAGCTACTTCCTCCTTTTTAGGGTCGCCATTCTGTGCAATGAGATAGCAGGCGTAACGAGTAAGCATAAAATCCATTATTTCACGCTTGGAACCACTACCTAACTCGACCATTTTCGTGACCTCACGAAAATGGTCATCTACATTGATTTGTTGCGACTTACACGAAACAACTGCTCGGTGTATCGCTACCGAAAAGTTCTCCCATCGGGCATAGCCCAATATGGTTTGCAACTCACGGGCAAACCACACTTCTATTTTCTCTTTGGCATCTTCACTTTCTATATAATGAGTAATGCCGTCAAACAGATTTTTGTACTGTAAAACACTGTTCTTATCCATAATGTTTTAGCGTTTTTAAGTTTCAAGGGGGAAATCTGTCCGATAACTACTACAACGTAATTGTAATCGTTGATTTTTCTTTCGCTTTAAGGGTAACCGTTTTCACTCTTTTCAAACTGTTCTTAGTAATTTCAGTGCCCGAAAGATTCTTCTTCCCTGCGTTGTCCTCAGTGTAATACACCACAAACTGATACACTTCTTGCTCATCAATCACATCTACACTCAGTACAAACGAGGCTATCCCCTCATCATCAGTCGCCGACCGCTTCGCGTGAAAAGTAGGGTGCGAGTCACTTTTGTGTTCCCACGCCCATTCATCGTAAGCATATACCTCCCAATTCTTTAAGGGCGTACCGTTGTTGTCTTTTACGTAGACGGTAACATCTACCTTACCTTCTAATTTCTTAATATCCTCTTTACTACAAGAGAGTGCTCCAAAGGCAATAAGGAGCATTAAAATCGTTCTTTTCATTTATATTTATTTTTAAACCATTAATAATATTCTATCTTGCGTTCACTAGTATAAATCAGTGTCCCCTTTTCATATTGTTTTATTTGGGTAGCACTGCCTCCTGTACCGTATCGGTAACGATACGTTAGCTTTCTTTTGTCTTTATTAGGAAAAAAAGTCTCTACAACTCTCTTTTCCTCAAAACCTTTGCGGTTATAAGTATAACTAAGTTTGTTTATGGGTCTTACTTGTTCATCTATATACGTTTCTTCAGTAAGTAAGCGCCCTTCAGCATCATAGCTAAGCAATCCTTTAAACCTTGTTTCTTTATTATCAGTGGTAATTGTTACCACACAACTCTTAGGGTCATAGTGATAAAACATCTTAATTCTTTTAGTTTTATTGTGTATCATTTCCACTTCAATAGGAAAACCTTTTTCATTCGTTTTTTTAATCTTTTTGTCTATTTCTTTCCCTTTGGTATCATAGGTGGTCATTACCACCCTTCGCTTTTTATAGTCAGCTACATTTATTATAATTTTCCTAATAGTATCTTGGTGAAAGAACCGCAGCGACCGTGTTTCGCTTTCAGTAACGAATCCCTTTTCATTAAAAGAACAAAAAGTAGTATCAACCCCTCTAAATACGTTCCCTTCATAGGTAGTAATTTCAGTTACTCGCTTCACCTTCCCGTTCAATTCAGCTTCCTGCACATCAGTACGCAAAGGAAAGTTCTGAGCATAACTACACAGTGCTCCTAAACTAATGAATGTAAAAATAAGCTCTTTCATAAATTACAAATTAACCACTCTTCCTTTTCTATTGCGACAAAAGTAATCATTTTCTTTCATATCGTCACCTTTTTTACAATTTATTTTGTATTTTTGCGCTATCAAGACCATAAATATTACCCAAATGAAAAGATTTTTTTACATCACTTTAAGCGCTTTATGCCTTTTCACAAGTTGCCAAAAAGATAATAACAGCGAAGATAATGGCTCTCTTATCTCCAGCAACACCCCCTTTCCAATGATGGCGTGGATAGGACTCTCCCCTCAATCCTCTACTGAAGCCTATCAAGAGATGAAACAAGCGGGCTTAAATTACAATATGTACACCTATTATTCCCCCCTTTCCCAAGTGAAAGAGGCTTTGAATAAGATGCAAAACCTACAAATGAAGAGTATTGTAAGTTGCTCAGAACTCTCTACCGATACCGAAGCAACCATCAAAGCCCTAAAAGATCACCCTGCTGTGGCGGGCTGGTTTATGGCAGACGAACCCTCAATGAAAGATTTAGATAAGATAGCTGCGAAGATGAAACGCTTTCAGCAAATCGATAAAAAAGGTATCTGCTATGTGAATTTCCTCTCAATAGACACTTCCGAAAAGCAATTAGGCGCCTCCTTCAATGCTTATCTTGAAAAAGCCACCCGCACCCTCCCTCTGCAAATGCTCTCTTCTACCTTCTACCCTATCGTACTCAACAAAGGAGCAAAAGAGAGAACCGTAAACGGATTGTGGTATAAAAACTTAGAAGTCTTCTCGGCAAAAGCCAAAGAATTACGCATTCCTCTATGGACGCTCGTGCTATCATCGTCCCACCCTCTCGGTGAAGGTGGATACCCAGAACCTACCCTTGCCGACCTCCGCTTGCAACTGTACACCAACTTAGCCTATGGTTCGCAACTGATGCAGTTCTTCACCTATACCACCCCTCCTGATAACCTAACTTATAAAGCGCCTATTGCGCCCGACGGCTCTAAAAATGCTACCTATTACCGATTAGCCCAAGCCAATGCCGAAGTACAGAAACTTTCCGGCGTGTTTGTGGGAGCAAAGATGCTCAACGTATGGCATACCGGCAAAAGCATTCCCGCAGGCACAAAAAGATTGGTATTGCCTAAAAACTTTGAAGTCCTCAAAACAGGCGATATAGGGGCAACTGTTTCGCTTTTGCAGAACGGGTCACGCTACTATTTGATGATTGTAAACCACAGTCCTCTCAAAACGTTACCCTTAGAGATAAAAGCCACTGCCGAAGTACAAGAAGTAAGCAAAGAAGCCCGCTTGCTCCCCGTCGATTGGACAACCTCTAAAACATACACCTTAGAAGCAGGAGATATGCGCCTTTTCTCGTGGACAAAATAAAAGACTTTCTATCTTATAAACTTCCCCCATCTTACCTCCACCTTTCCGTCGCCACATTCCCCCCTTTTGAAGGTAGCCAGCGACAGCTGGGTATGTGCCCCGCGAGAGCGGAGTATGTGAGTAGGGGGAGATTTCTATTACACTTTTCCCTTATTGCCTATGACCTAAGACCTCACACTTCC
>NZ_KB291531.1:0-4234 GCF_000318315.2 Capnocytophaga sp. oral taxon 324 str. F0483
TTATAAAGAGCAATTCTGATAAAGAATTGCTCTTCTTTTGTTAATAAAAATTTTACTTTAAAAACTTCTTAACTTCATTCGCAATAGTAGTAATAAGCTCATTACTAACCCCATTGCTTAATTGTCGAGTATGAATAAGAATACGTTTGTTATCCTTACTAAAATGTAAGTTATACCAATTTTTATTACCTACTTCTGTTGTTTTTTCCTCCCATTTTACATTAAATGTTTGTTCTAAGTCAATTTGGTAATGTTTTGGATAATCATTGGCTGTTACAATTACAATAGGGAACTCTTTGAAAAAAGGCATTGCAAAGAGAGGTTTACGCTCTTCTATAGACTGTTTTCTAAGGGCTTCTATATCTTCATTTTTGTAGCTTTCTTTAGTAGGGTAGTCGCTGAACTCGGTGATGAAAAACTCTTTTCGAAAGTTGATTTTCTCAAGCTTTTCTCCCTGTAAAAATAGCTGTTCATAGAGTTTTTCGTAGTTTAAATAGGTGCTACTTGTACCACCATTGTAAGGTTTTCCTTCTTTCCTTATATCCCTTTTGTTAAACTGATTGCCATAAGCATATAAGGGATTTTCGTGAGAGATGGGACGCTCACCATCGTAGTTAGGCACTTCATTGGTAGAGAGTATGTGTTTCCATTGAGATACATTACTTTGGAAGAGTTCTTCTTTCTTCTTTTCTAAATTTTCGGTAGTCTCTTCTTGGGGAATGTGTGCGGCTTCTTTGCCGATTACTAAAACTTTACCATTAGGGTTGCCATACCCTACAAATAGATTGTTGGCTTTGCAGTAGGCTACTGCCTCTTTGAATGCTTGTGTGTACATATAATTTAAGTTTTTAAAAATGTTATATTCTTTTCTGATAATACTCTTAGGTACTCCTTTTTCATAATAAACTGTTTCCCATAAACCATTTTCGAGATAAGTACGAATGTATTTTTTTGTTTCATTACCATTTTTGTCATATTGAGTGCAAGAAAATACATTCTCATCATATCTATCATAGTCTAAGGAATCGTCAGGTTCTTTTTTGTATTTAACATCTCTAAAGAGGAGAATATTATTTTTTCCTTCTAAATCAGTAGTATAGTACTCCATTTTTTTTCGTTCAATATCTTTAAAGAGAATTACTGTTTTTTCTCTATCTGCATTGATAGTGGTACGTTCTACTTTTCAGTCGAAAAATTTGTAGGTGATAGTTTTTTCAACTCTGAAATCTTTGTAATAGATTTCAAAAAACTTTATTTCTACGATTCTACCATTTTCGTCATAATGAATCACTTCTTTATTGCCTTTTTCGTGATACACTATTTTAGCACCTGTTTCATCATACTCAATAAGTTCATCGGTGTCTGATTCTTTTTCTTTTTCATTAGGGTCGTAATTTATAGTTTTAATATCTTTACCCCAATTCTGGATATATTGCAAGAGTTCCCCATTTTTATCATATCTCCATTCTTCGCTATAGCCACAGCTGTCTTTTATTCTTCTCTGGAGCATTCCATTTTCGTAGTAGAAGAATTTTCGAGTGTGTATTACACTATCTTCAATAGTTGTCGTCCATTGAGTTAATTGTTCTTTTGTGTTATATTGAAAATTGAAGAGAATATTTCTGAAGGCGAAAGTATCCAAGAGATAAGATTTGATTAGTCCTTTTTCATCATACACAATTTTTGATTTATGAGTGAATGTTGTAAAATGACGTAAACTTTTGTCAAATATTTTCTTTATGTATGGAGGGTTAGGGGCATAACGTGCAATGCGAAGGCAGTAATCTAATAATTCTGCAAAAAAGTAAGTGCCATAACCTCTCTTCTTTTCTAAAAAATTTCCTATTTCAACAGTATTATCTTCAGTATTAGTTACTGCCTCATACTCTTTATAAACTATCTCAATAGTTTTGTTAGCAAGGTGTTTATTAGCTGGAATATTCTCTATGTAAAAAGAAGCATTTTTATTGCTCATATTGTTATTGTTTTAAAAAGTTATTATTTACAGAATAGTACATTCTTTTCTTACGATATGGCTGGGCTTTCCATTATGATAGAAAATAGTTTCCCATTCTCCATTAGGAGAGTAATTGTGTATGAGTTTATTTTTTTCATTTCCTTCTGAATCATATTCAATGCAAGAAAAAATGTTTTCGTTGTATGGAACTTCATTACTTTCTTCTTTCTGCCTCGTATTCTTTGTAAGTAGTTTGTACTTTTTTGTTAGCAAAGAAAGTATTAGGCTCCACATTATAGGGGGAGGTAAAGCAATTCGAGGCTTCTTAAGTTGTTATTTTGTATTTTTATTGTTGTTTGAATGGTTTAATTTTGCAAACGTTTGGTAAGAGGAGGTTACCCTTAAAGCAACCTCCTCTGTTGCTTAACTACGTTTGTTCCAAGTAGAACCTCCGTTTTTGGAGTAGTACAAACCTTTGTCAGTTTGTGCTAAAAGCTCATCTCCAGAGACTACTAAATCTTGAAATGTGTAGCTACCTGAATAACGGGTATTCCAAGTAGATCCATTGTTTTTGGAATACTCAATTTTCTTTGCATTCTTAGGGCAAATGCGAACCACTTCGTTTTTGAATGTAACCATTAAACTCATAATTAAATATAGTTTTTAGTGAGTGCCTACTCTAAATGGTTTTCGGCTTCTCCAATGTTTTACAAAAATAGTTTGCGGGCATCCCGTTTTACTTAGCTCGTTGCCCGACCAAAGGCATAGTGTAAAGCAAAAGGAACGCCCGCATACGCGAACGCTTCCGTCTTTACTTTCTGTACACTATTGAAAAATTGGTCGTATTTCGAGCTTAGAAAATAAAAGCGAAACGCTACTAATATGTTTATTTTGTGTTTATCTGGTTTTTACTATAAAATATGTTTTATGAGTTTCTGCCAGCAAATATACAAAATAAAATGATATGTGCGTCCTTTTGCCTTGTTTTTTTATTTCGGAAGCAAAAATATAATAATAGGACGCAACAACTTGTCGTTTTGAAAAAACTTTATACTTTTGTTGAAAAAATATTGAAAATGAGTTTATCGAAAATGTTTTCAAGGCATCGTTTTATTGTTGAACGATTGCGTATCAAACCTTGTACTAGTGAAGAATTAGAGAATGCTTGGGAGAGAAGTATAGAGAATACAGAGGGGCAACCTCTTGCTAAACGTACTTTACAACGTGATATTCAAATTATTAAAGAAGTTTACCATATAATTATTAAGTTTAACAAATCTCTTAAAGCATACGAAATCACAGAAGATAATGACCCCTATACCCAAAACCTCTTCGAGGTATTTGATGTGTTCAGAGCTTTGCAAAATTACGGTAATCTTTCTAAAGTTATTCAGTTTGATAGGCGATTGCCTGCGGGGACGGAGTATCTCTCTCCCTTGCTTAGGGCTATTAAAGAACATCGTCAGCTAAAGTTGCACTATTATAAGTTTTGGGATAAAAACCAACAACCGGTGGTGCGTACGATAGAGCCTTATTTGCTAAAAGAGGCGCAAAGGCGTTGGTATGTGTTGGCGTGGGATGTGGAGAAGAAAGCGCTACGGGTGTTTGGCTTGGATAGGATTACCCGTTTAGATGACAGCAAGGACATTAAATATCAGCACGCTGTACCTGAGGGTGTGGAGTGTTTTTTCGACGATAGTTTTGGGGCGTGGGTAGATAGTGAGCACGCACAAGCAGAAGAGGTGGTGCTTGCCTTTAAAAAATTGCCCAATGATTCAGTTTTTATGCCTAATCCGGCGGAATACCTCAAAGCGATGCCTCTGCATTCTTCGCAAGAGGTAGTGAGAGAAACTGACAATGAGATTGTACTCAAACTGCGCTTAAAAATTACACCAGACTTTGTTAGGGAGATACAATCGTATGGTGATAGAGTGAAAGTACTATCGGATAATGTGTTAATTTGCAAAAAATAGCGTGAGTTCGATGTAAAAGATGTTAGTGAAAGCTTGGAGGTAGGTATGTGAGAGATTATGTCTCAGAATGTCATAGCACGATAGGCAATACGAGGCACACGGGTAGGAGATAATTAGCAAAAGGTGAGAAGAATTGGCAGGAGAATCTTGTACGATTGTTATGGAAAAGGTGTATAAGTAGTTAAGAGTTAAAAGTTTTTTGAATGGACAATGAATAGTAAAAAAAATGTAGGGTAGGAGAGGTATTTGGAATTTGAGGTTTATTCGAAGAAAAGACGAAGGAAAGACGAACAATGAACGAAGG
>NZ_KB291531.1:4254-10930 GCF_000318315.2 Capnocytophaga sp. oral taxon 324 str. F0483
GAAAAGACGAACAATGAACGAAGAAAAGACGAACCTAAGACGAATTTAAAGTGAAGCTAAGGAGAAGGAAAGAAGATATAATGATGAATTTTTTGGCAAGGTAAGAAAGAAGATGTAAGTGGAATGCTTCTGCTGATGAGGAGAAGACAGCATATTAACAAATCTGAGAGAGAAACTCAGAAGGGCTTGGAGAGTAATAAAAAAAGATATTTTATGAGAGTAGTTATTCAGCGTGTAACTCACGCATCGGTGGATATAGATAAGCAAACAGTAGCTTCTATCAATAAAGGTTTATTAGTATTGGTAGGTATAGAAGATAGTGATACCAATGAGGATATAGCGTGGTTATCGGCTAAAATAGTGAATTTACGCGTTTTTGACGATGAAAATGGGGTGATGAATCTTTCGGTAAAGGACATAGAAGGAGAAGTGCTTATCGTGTCGCAATTCACCTTGCACGCCTCTACTAAAAAAGGCAATCGCCCCAGCTATATAAAGGCAGCACGTCCAGAAGTTGCAATTCCTATCTATGAGACGTTTATAAAGCAAGTGGAAAGTTTGTTAGGAAAGCGAGTGCCCACAGGACAGTTTGGGGCGATGATGCAAGTAGCCTTGTGTAATGACGGTCCTGTAACTATTTTTATAGACACAAAAAATAAGGAATAAAAAAAGCCCCGAAGATAGTCGAGGCGCTAGATGTTTTCACAACGGAATCATCCTTATTGTGAATTGCTTTCAAATTCTGCGACAAAAGTAGGTATAATATTTTTAATGTGCAAATATTTTTATATAAAAAATTTTATTACATTTGTCCTTTCTAAAAGCATTATACCAATGAAACACATATTAGGCTTAGATTTGGGCTCAAACTCTATCGGTTGGGCTTTTGTACAACAAGATTTTGAAAACAAACAAGGAAAAATTATTGCTACTGGTAGTAGGATTATTCCTATGGATCAGGGTATATTAGGTGACTTTGAGAGGGGAAATACAGTTTCTCAAACTGCCGAAAGAACTACTTATCGCAGTACACGTCGTCTGAGAGAACGGCATTTACTTCGCCGTGAGCGACTTCATAGAGTACTTCACATATTAGGTTTTTTACCTCCTCACTACGATGCTCAAATAGACTTTACCAAAAGATATGGTAAATTTATAGATAATGCTGAACCCAAAATAGCTTATAACAATGGGAATTTTATCTTTATGAATAGTTTCAATGAGATGATTGAGGATTTCAAAAAACACCAACCTCAGTTATTTTACAAGAAATCTAATGGCGAAGAGAGTAAAATCCCTTATGATTGGACAATTTATTACCTGCGTAAAAAAGCACTCTCACAAAAGATTACCCAACAAGAATTGGCTTGGCTTATACTTCATTTCAATCAGAAAAGAGGGTACTACCAGTTGCGAGGGGAGGAAGAAACAGAAAACCCTAACAAGGAAGTTGCTTTTCACTCCTTAAAAGTTGTAGATGTAGAGGCTGAAGCCCCTAATAAAAAAGGTGAGATTTGGTATACAATCCGTTTGGAAAATGGTTGGATATATCGTCGTACAAGTAAAATTCCATTGGACGACTGGAAGGGAAAAACGCGTGATTTCATTGTTACTACCGATCTTAATGATGATGGCACGATTAAAGTAGACAAAGAGGGAAAAGAAAAACGTTCCTTCAGAGCTCCTGACGAAAATGATTGGAATTTACTCAAAAAGAAAACAGAGCACGATATTGATTTTTCTGGAAAAACTGTAGGTGCTTATATCTACGACCATTTGTTGCAAAACCCTAATCAGAAAATTAAAGGAAAATTAGTTCGTACTATTGAAAGGAAGTACTATAAAGACGAACTAAAGGCTATTTTGGCTAAACAAATAGCTCTTCAACCAGAATTGTTCACTGAAACCCTATTGGCGGACTGTATAAGAGAATTATATCGCAAAAACGAGACTCAACAGCAAAATCTATTATCAAAAGATTTCCTTCATCTGTTTGTAGAAGATATCATTTTCTACCAACGCCCATTGCGTAGCAAAAAATCTACTATTGCCAATTGTACCTTAGAAAAACGTTCGTATATAGATAAGGAAACTAATGAGCGCAAAGATGCTCCTATAAAAGTATGTGCCAAATCTAATCCTTACTACCAAGAGTTTAGAGTACTGCAATGGCTACAAAACTTGAGAATTTACGAAATAGAAACCGACCGTGAGGTAACTGCTGAGTTTATAGAAACACCCCAAGACTGTGAGGCTCTCTTCAACTTCTTGATGTCTCAAAAAGAAATAGATAACAAAGGTTTACTGAAATACTTTTTGTTTGCAAAAAATCCTCAAATTAAAGACAAAGCAGCTAAAAGCGAGCTCAAAAAATGGCTCACTACTTATCGCTGGAACTATGTGTATGATGCGGCGGATAACTCCTCCAAAAAATACCCTATGAATGAAACAGGCTATGAACTTCAGCGGTATTTGCAAAAAGTAGAAGGGCTCCCTGCCAATTTTCTAACCTTTGATATAACATATCAATTGTGGCATTTGTTATATTCGGTGAAGGATAAAGTTGAATTTGAAAAAGCATTAAAGAAATTTGCTAAAAAGAAACAATTAGATAAAACATCTTTCGTAGATAGTTTCAAGAACTTCAAACCCTATCCTAATGAATATGGTAGTTTTTCTGAAAAAGCAATTAAAAAGTTACTTCCTCTGATGCGTTTTGGCAATCATTGGGACTTTAATCGCATTGATGTATCTACTCAAAAACGTATAGACGACCTTATTAATGGAGTAGCGAATGAGGATATCCGTACCATCATTAGAGAAAAAGCAGAGAAATATCAGCTCAATAGTGAGACCTGCTTTCAAGACTTACCGCTTTGGTTGGCTCAGTATGTAGTCTATAATCGTCACGCCGAAGCTACCGATATAGAAAAATGGACTTCAGTGAGTGATTTAGAAGCATATTTAGAAGATTTCAAGCAACATTCACTTAGAAATCCTATAGTAGAGCAAGTAGTTACCGAAACTTTACGCGTAGTAAGAGATATTTGGCAACAATACGGTGGGGGACAAGCGAATTTCTTTGATGAAATACATATAGAATTGGGTAGAGAACTCAAAAAAACAGCTGAAGAAAGAAAACAACTTTCCGATAAAAATCAAGAGAATGAAAGTACCAACCTACGTATTAAAAAATTACTTGCCGAATTAAAAGAAGATGCAAGCATACAAAACGTGCGTCCGTATTCGCTTGTACAGCAAGAACTGCTTAAAATCTATGAAGAAGGTGTGTTTAGTGCTACCGATGAAGTAGAGGAAGATATTCAGAAAATACGTAAAAAAGCTGAGCCTAGTAAAGCAGACTTACAACGCTACAAGCTCTGGTTAGAACAAAAGTATAAATCGCCTTATACAGGAGAGGTGATTTCACTTACAAAGCTATTTACTGAGGAGTATGAAATAGAACATATTATTCCGCAAAGTCGTTATTACGATGATAGTTTATCCAATAAGGTAATATGCGAATCGGCTGTAAATAAGCTAAAAACAAATCAATTAGGATTGGAATTTATCCAGAATCACCACGGTGAGAAGGTGCGCATAACAGCTAATAAAGAAGTTACTATCTTCACAGAAGAACAATACAAAGAGTTTGTGAAGAAACATTACGCTAACAATTCAGCTAAACAGCAAAAGCTCCTTTTGAATGAGATACCTGAAAAAATGGTCGCTCGCCAGCTGAATGACACTCGTTACATCAGTAAGTATATTTCAGAAATACTTTCTAAAATAGTGCGTTCAGATGAAAAAGATGAGGGGGTAAACTCTAAAAATATAATACCTTGTACAGGTAAAATTACTACTGCCCTCAAACAAGATTGGGGACTTAATGATGTGTGGAATAAGCTTATACTTCCTCGTTTTGAGCGAATGAATCAGCTTACCCAAACACAGCTATTTACCTCATATAACGACAGACTTCAAAAAAATCTCCCTACTGTTCCAATAGAATACAGCCAAGGTTTTCAAAAGAAACGCATAGACCACCGTCATCACGCTATGGACGCCTTAGTGATTGCTTGTGCTACGAGAGAGCACATCAATTATATGAATAACCAACACGCATTGGATAAGAGTAAGGATAAAAAAGAAAAACAACAATCTCGCATAGACCTTCGCACTATCCTCTGTGAGAAAAAGAATAATAACTGGCAGTTCAAGAAACCTTGGAGTACTTTCACTCAAGAAGCCAAAGAAGCCCTCGAACATATAGTAGTAAGTTTTAAACAAAACCTAAGAGTGATTAATAAGGCTACCAACTATTATGAAAAATGGGAAGAGAAAAATGGTGTACTTGTAAAAAAGAAAGTAAAACAAGAAGGGACTAATTGGGCTATCAGAAAACCTTTACACAAAGAAACTGTTTCAGGTAAAATTGTATTGGATAGAAAAATAGGTAAAGATAAAATACTTACAGCTACCCGAAAAGCAGTAGATATAACCTTTACAGAAAAGATTATCAGTAGTATTACCGATACGGGCATTCAGAAAATATTGCTCAACTATCTGAAATATAAAGGAAGTCCAGAAGTAGCTTTTTCAACAGAAGGATTAGAAGAACTCAACAAAAATATTGCCCAATACAACAATGGCAAGAAACATCAGCCCATTTATAAAGTGCGTATTTTTGAGGAAGGAAGTAAATTTCCTCTTGGAGAAACGGGCGCTAAAGCTACTAAATATGTAGAAGCAGCCAAAGGAACGAACCTCTTTTTTGGAGTATATCAAGGCAAAGGAAAACGCACTTATGCAACAATCCCTCTCAACGAAGTAATTGAACGACAAAAACAAGGACTTCCTTCTGTCCCCGAGCGCAATGAAAAAGGAGAACCATTGTTGTTTAGCCTTTCGCCTAACGATTTGGTATATGTGCCTATGGAAGGAGAAATCGCAGAGACAATAGATTTTAATAATCTCAGCAAAGAACAGAAAGAAAGAATTTATAAAACAGTGAGTTTTACAGGAAATCAGTGTTTTTTTGTACAAGAAGCAGTAGCAACCCCTATTGTAAATAAAATGGAATATTCACCATTGAATAAAATGGAGAGAGATATTCTAGGAACAATGATAAAAGAGGTCTGTATCAAACTAAAAGTAGACCGCCTAGGAAACATCACCAAAGCATAGAACTCTTTTTAAAAACCAATAAATACCCTTTAAACTATGTTATACCGATCTATTTACATAGGCAATCCTGCCCATTTGAAGTTGAAAGATAAGCAACTCAAAATAACTGACCCCGCTACCCAAACTGTAAAAGGAAGTGTGCCTATTGAAGATTTGGGTTTGCTGATGCTCGACCATTATCAAATTACAGTTTCACATCAATTACTGCAAGAATTGATGAAAAATAATGTGGTACTTATCAGTTGTGATGAAAAACACTTACCCTTAGGAGCAATGCTTCCTTTCGGTGGGAATACTCAATATTCTGAACGGGTAAAAACGCAGTTGGAAGTGAGCGAACCTCTTAAAAAACAACTTTGGAAGCAAACTATAGAGTGCAAAATTCAGAACCAAGCTAAGGTCTTAGAACATTTAGGGAAGTATGCCGACCCGATGTATAATTATCTAAAAGAAGTAAAATCGGGCGATACGACCAATATGGAAGGTATTGCAGCGCAACACTATTGGAAGTACCTTATTGATTATGATTTTCTAAGAGATAGATTTGGTGAATATCCTAATCAGTTTTTCAATTTTGGATATGGAGTTTTGCTCAGTATCGTAGCCCGCGCATTGGTAGATACAGGTTTATTATTAGTATTAGGAATTTTCCACCGCAATAAGTACAACCCCTATTGTTTGGCAAGCGACATAATGGAACCCTACCGACCCATAGTAGATTTATTGGTAATGGAATGGCTCACAACACATCCTGAAGTAGAAGAACTTAACAAAGAAAGTAAAGCTCATATACTGCAGATGGCAACCCGTGATGTACAGATAGAAAAGAATACCCACCCGTTGATAGTAGCAGTAAAGAACACAGCTTCTTCTTTATACAAATGCTATGCGGGTGAAAAGCGACTGATAGCTTATCCTGAATTATGATCATAGCCGAACGATATAATGCTTATAGAATTATGTGGGTATTAGTATTATACGATTTGCCAACAGAAACGAAAAAGATGCGTAAAGAAGCACAGAACTTTCGTGATAAACTCATAAAGGACGGTTTTACGCTCTTTCAGTTTTCGATGTACGTAAGGCATTGCCCTAGTAGAGAGAATGCCCAAGTGCATATCAATCGTGTAAAACAAAACTTACCTCAGTATGGCAATATAGCTATTATGTGTCTAACCGATAAGCAGTTTGGCGATATGGAGTTCTTTTACTGTCAGAGAGAAACAGCAGCTCCCGAAACCTATGTGCAATTAGAGCTTTTTTAAGAAGAATAGGAAAGTGAAAACCTCCTCTTTAACCTTATAAACAAAGGTAAAAGAGGAGGTTTTTTAGTACTGTTTTTAAGCAAAACTGATTGATATTTAAACTCTTAAAAGATTGAGGTTGTTATCAATCGCAAAACTACAAAATTTGAAAGCAATTCACAACCTCAACTTATTGTTTTTGTTTTCGTTGTAAGTTGTTATCAATCGCAAAACTACAAAATTTG
>NZ_KB291531.1:10950-11195 GCF_000318315.2 Capnocytophaga sp. oral taxon 324 str. F0483
CAAAACTACAAAATTTGAAAGCAATTCACAACACGAACCACATCAGTAACAATTGTTTTCATGTTGTTATCAATCGCAAAACTACAAAATTTGAAAGCAATTCACAACGGTGGTACAACCAAGAGAGTAGCGATATTCGTTGTTATCAATCGCAAAACTACAAAATTTGAAAGCAATTCACAACGAATAGTAAATGTATCTCCAAACATTTTTTGTTGTTATCAATCGCAAAACTACAAAATTTG
>NZ_KB291531.1:11215-11461 GCF_000318315.2 Capnocytophaga sp. oral taxon 324 str. F0483
AAAACTACAAAATTTGAAAGCAATTCACAACGTATCGCTGTGGATGTATCTTCCGATTGGAGTTGTTATCAATCGCAAAACTACAAAATTTGAAAGCAATTCACAACTTCGATTTGGTACGTACCGGACTCAATGAGGGTTGTTATCAATCGCAAAACTACAAAATTTGAAAGCAATTCACAACCGGTGTTAATCGATTAAATAACGCATTAGTGTTGTTATCAATCGCAAAACTACAAAATTTGA
>NZ_KB291531.1:11481-11728 GCF_000318315.2 Capnocytophaga sp. oral taxon 324 str. F0483
CAAAACTACAAAATTTGAAAGCAATTCACAACAAAAGTGGTAGTAACTCGCTCGAAACACTTTGTTGTTATCAATCGCAAAACTACAAAATTTGAAAGCAATTCACAACTGATGGAATAAACAGAACAGATGATTGTGTGTTGTTATCAATCGCAAAACTACAAAATTTGAAAGCAATTCACAACGGCACGCGCACGTGTTCGCCGCACACCTCCGTTGTTATCAATCGCAAAACTACAAAATTTGA
>NZ_KB291531.1:11748-11995 GCF_000318315.2 Capnocytophaga sp. oral taxon 324 str. F0483
CAAAACTACAAAATTTGAAAGCAATTCACAACTTGTTCAGAAGAAAGCAAAGTGATTACTCGGTTGTTATCAATCGCAAAACTACAAAATTTGAAAGCAATTCACAACTTCGATTTGGTACGTACCGGACTCAATGAGGGTTGTTATCAATCGCAAAACTACAAAATTTGAAAGCAATTCACAACCAAATGAAAGAGGGAGATGAGTACAACATTGTTGTTATCAATCGCAAAACTACAAAATTTGA
>NZ_KB291531.1:12015-12260 GCF_000318315.2 Capnocytophaga sp. oral taxon 324 str. F0483
AAAACTACAAAATTTGAAAGCAATTCACAACGTACCTTTGTACCATAATAATAAAACAAATGTTGTTATCAATCGCAAAACTACAAAATTTGAAAGCAATTCACAACAAGGAACGCCGTAGGGGCGTAGAAAACACGGTTGTTATCAATCGCAAAACTACAAAATTTGAAAGCAATTCACAACTCTGATTTCCCTTCTTAAAATGGTAACTTGGTTGTTATCAATCGCAAAACTACAAAATTTGA
>NZ_KB291531.1:12925-13170 GCF_000318315.2 Capnocytophaga sp. oral taxon 324 str. F0483
CAAAACTACAAAATTTGAAAGCAATTCACAACCATAATTGCTACTTTTAACTTGGTGAAAATGTTGTTATCAATCGCAAAACTACAAAATTTGAAAGCAATTCACAACATAAACTTAAGTTATGCGAGAAATTAGTTTGTTGTTATCAATCGCAAAACTACAAAATTTGAAAGCAATTCACAACACAAGCCCTGCAATGGCTAATCCTTTAGGAGTTGTTATCAATCGCAAAACTACAAAATTTG
>NZ_KB291531.1:13190-15694 GCF_000318315.2 Capnocytophaga sp. oral taxon 324 str. F0483
CAAAACTACAAAATTTGAAAGCAATTCACAACAGCACCTGCAAGGTGCTCTTGTACACCTGTGTTGTTATCAATCGCAAAACTACAAAATTTGAAAGCAATTCACAACCGAATTTGATATTGCTGAATATTATGTTGCGTTGTTATCAATCGCAAAACTACAAAATTTGAAAGCAATTCACAACAAGATGACACTTTACGAATTTCTACAATTAGTTGTTATCAATCGCAAAACTACAAAATTTGAAAGCAATTCACAACCAATAGACCCTTATATATTAGGGGTACTCAGTTGTTATCAATCGCAAAACTACAAAATTTGGAATTAATTTACAATTATATACTCCTTTTTTTTGTTTACCATATTATGTAAATAGGGACAAATTAACAAGACGACAAAGGTTTAAAATTGCTAATGTTTTATTATCTTTGCACTCTAAAATAGTATCACTATGAAAGATAATTTTTTAATAGAAGCTATAAAAGTCATACTGAGTATGTTTTCAGGTTGCTTGCCTTGGTTGCTACTGCTTGCCTTTTTCTGGGGTTTAGCAATGATATTATTTAACTAATAGTTAGTTTCAGATGCAAAACTACAAAATTTGAAAGCAATTCACAACTATAAATTGGCAAATTTGAGAATTAGCAAATTTGAAAATTAACTAAGTTGTTATCAATCATATAGCTATAAAGTTTGAAAGCGGCTCACACTGTTTTTCCTGTCCGTGTGGCTCGCACATCACAGAGCTACGAAATTTGAAAGCAATTTACAAAATGTATAAGTAAATAATCTGAACAATAACGCCAAGTAAAGCGAGCGAATCCTCTCCCTTTTATGATTTTTATTTGTTTTTTTAGATGATAATTCTTACCTTTGTACCCTAATTTAATATTAAAAATTATGGGTATTATCGCAACACTTATTATTGGAGCCATCGCTGGATGGTTAGGAGGAACTATCTACAAAGGTAGTGGATTAGGTCTTATAGGCAATATCATTATTGGTATTCTTGGAAGTATCGTGGGGTATTGGCTTTTAGGAGATGTGTTTCACGTCTCACTTGGAGGAGGATGGATTGGTGCTATCTTGACAGGAGCTATTGGAGCTATTGTTATTTTATTCTTGATAAATTTGATATTTAAAAAGAAGTAATAAGGAAGGAAGAGCACATATTAAAAATGAAAAAACCCCGAAAATATATGTTTTCGGGGTTTTTTAGTACTTCTTTTAGAATTACCTACTGGCGTTAGCAATCCAGGTTTTCCCATCTGTAGTATACAAAATGTTCAATGAAGAGGCGTTGATTCTAATGATTTTCACACCATCTTTTAAGTCGATGTTTACTAAAGTGTTATCTCCTTCTTTTTTGAAGCTAACACCTTTAAGGTCAGGAATACCATCTGAAAAACGGAAATAATAGTCATTTCCTGTTTTAATAACTGTTACGGCTCCATTGTCAGCGGATTTTTTCTGTTGACTATCGGAGTAAGAGACTTTACCTTTGTAGGTTCCTACAAAAAGGTCATTGTCTGCTGGGTCATCATTCTTGCTACAAGATATACAAGAAAAAGCTACTAGTGAATGTCCGTAATAAGAGTTAATGTTTTAGGCGAAATTATAAAATTTGGGTTCATTTCATATGTGTTTTGATATTATTGAATAATTGTAAAGTTTGTATAGAATCGCCATAATTCAAAAGAAGTATTTGATTTTTGGAGTGATAAATCTTAATGTAAGGTTTTGTATTAACACGTAAAGAAAGTTTATATACATCTCCTTTTTCGGTTTTAAAAAATCCCTTTTTGATGATTCCTACATCAAATCCGTTAGTTCGCAAAACAAATTTAGGTAATTCGTTAATAAGAGTTATTGAATCAATATCTTTCATTTTAATATTAAAATGATAAAGACCTGAATTCTCAATTCTTTCTTTGCTAACCTCAATATCACTTTCTCTCATTCCATAAAAAAGAAAAATACACACAGCCCCGATTAAGAAAAGAACAATGTAAATAGTTTTTTTAGAAGAAGATTGTTTTTTTATAGGATTAAATCGTAGTACGGATAAAATGGGAATAAGCAAGCCTAATAATATGGAAATACAAATATCCCAGACAACGGAACGAGACAAAAAAGAAAAAAAAATAGAAGCTAATCCACAAATAATAAAGACATTACGCAGATACAGCGTATAATCTGTGTTTTTTAAAGATTCTTTCTCTTCATCAGACAATGTGTTATAGCCTGATAATAAGTTAGGGAATTTTGAGATTAGGAATCCCAATAATATATAAAACAGTCCTAAAATACAATTTAAGGTATCCATAAAAGTTTAGTTTTATACGTTAATAATACGAGAAATAATACAAGACAAAGATAAACATAACAAAATCCGTTTAAACTTTTGGCAAAGTTACAATAAATAATTAGAGAATGAGGGAATTAGAGAATGAGGAAATTAGAAAATGGAGTGTGAGGTTGTATTAGAGGAATGAGGCTGTGCC
>NZ_KB291531.1:15714-15948 GCF_000318315.2 Capnocytophaga sp. oral taxon 324 str. F0483
TCAGAAATTAAACAAATTTTAAACAAAATCAAGGCTACGCCTTGTAAAACAGCGGAGGGATTGTCAGTTTATTCAACTTTGCCAAAGGTCGTAGCATGACGGGTGATTAACTTTGGCAAAGTTTGAGATGAAAAAGCGATGTGTTGGGACTGTTAGGAGGATTCGGAAGGAAACGGAAAAGAGCGGAAGAGAGAAGGGTAGAGTTTTGATGAAAAAAGGGTGTAAGGAGGGTGG
>NZ_KB291531.1:15968-23585 GCF_000318315.2 Capnocytophaga sp. oral taxon 324 str. F0483
CGATTGGTATAGAAAGGGTGTATAAGTAGTTGATTCATACTATAATACAACAACGCTAAAAATGTTAAAAACGGGGGTTTCGAGGCGAAAGAAAGAGGAAGAGGTGCTAGGCCTTAGGCCATAGGCAATAGGGGGGAGTATGACGGAAAATCAAAAGAATCCTCCCCCTTATCACATACTCCGCTCTCGCGGACTTCCTCAATGAGGGGGAATGTAATGACGGGAAAGAGGGAATATAGCGAGAGAAAACAGAAGGGTGAAGGGGGGAATGATAGAGTTTTCTTTTATGTATCTTGTATATATTACAAAATTCATTATTTTTGCGGTTCGAAGAATGCGAATAAAATACAAAAAAATATTGGCTAAATATAAATATATCAATTGTCCTTCGTTAGATGTTACTAAATACAACACCAAAACGAAAGAAGGAATGATACAGTTGGTAGATGATTATACAAAGACTTGTAAATAGAATGTTTTTGGGCAAAAAGTAAAATGTTTTGTAATATTTTTGGGTATAAGTATTGCCGATAACTAAAAAAATAGTATCTTTGCCCTTGTAAATATTATCAGAATAAGCAATAAAAAGGAATACCAATATGGAAATTCAAGGACGAATTATAAAGATTAGCCCTACGCAAACCGTAGGACAAAACGGCTTCCAACGCCGTGATGTGGTGATTTCTACTGAGGAACAATACCCCCAGTATATCCCTTTTGACTTTGTACAAGAAAAATGTGTACTTCTCGACAACTTTCAGGTAGGGCAATTGGTACGCATCAGTTTCAATATTCGCGGTCGTGAATGGGTAAACCCACAAGGTGAAACTAAATATATTGTGAACTTACAAGGATGGCGTATTGAAAATGCTGAGGTGGCACAAGGAGCCTATCCCCCTCCGCAAGGGCAATATCCACCACAGGGGCAACCTGCTTATCCGCCACAAGGATATGCACAACCACAGTATCAGCAAGCGCCTCCGCAATATCAGCAAGCCCCACCACAATACCAACAAACGCCCCCTCAGTATCCGCCACAAGCCCCTCAACAGGCTTTTAGTGCACCAGACCCCGCACAGGGAGCTTCTGCCCCTACTGAGGAAGACGATTTGCCTTTCTAAAGAATGATATACTTAACGAACGATAAAACATCTTTTCCTTCCCCCGATACGGCTTCGGAGGAGGGAATTGTTGCTTTAGGAGGGAGTCTTACCTCTGAACGGCTTATTGAGGCGTATTCGGAGGGTATTTTCCCGTGGTATAACGAAGGAGAGCCGGTAGTCTGGTGGTGTCCTGACCCGCGTTTTGTACTTTTTCGTGAGAAATTGCATATCAGCAAGCATATGCGTAAGATGCTACGCGAAGCACCTTATCGCGTTACTTATAACCGTTGTTTTACTGAGGTGATGCGACAGTGCGCTACTGTTCCGCGTAAAAACCAAGACGGCACGTGGATTCACCCTGAACTGATAGAAGCCTATACAGGCTTGCATAAAAGAGGGATAGCGCACTCGGTAGAGGTGTGGGAAGGAGATGTGCTCATAGGAGGTTTATACGGGCTAAAAATGGGCAAAATCTTTTGTGGGGAGAGTATGTTTAGCAAGCGCAATAATGCGTCAGAATACGGCTTTATCACCTACCTGCAAGCACACCCCGATATAGCATTGGTAGATTGCCAAATATACAGCGAATATTTAGAGCGTTTGGGAGCAGAGGAAATACCTCGCAAAGAGTTTTTAGTGCTTTTAGGTAAGGCATATGAAGAAAGAGAAAATGAAAAAATAATAACTTAAACTGTATGAATATGAAACCTTTTACATTATTACTATTTACGTTGGCTCTTATGAGCTGGGGTTGTTCTAAAAAAGAGGAGGTTAATGAGAAACCTTGGAAATTGGTATGGGAAGATAATTTCGACAGAAATGATATTTTCTCGACTGGCGTGTGGACAAAAATGAACCGTTGGGGAGACAACTGTTGCAACACAATGAGCAATGACCCGAGTTTGTTTGAGATAAAGAACGGTAAGATGATTCTTTTAGGTGTGACTAATAAAGATTTAAAAAAAGACCCTTCGCCTTACCTCACAGCAGGAGTTTGGACGAAAGGGAAGAAGTTTTTCCAAAAAGGAAAGATAGAAGTGCGCTGTAAGCTAGAGGGAACACAAGGAGCGTGGCCTGCTATATGGTTGGTTACTAAAGACACTAAATGGCCTGAAGACGGAGGGGAGATAGATCTTATAGAACGCTTAAATTACGATCCTTTTGTGTATCACACTGTGCATTCGCCGTTTACATATAAAAAGAAAGCAGGACCTAAAAACTCTACTTCTTTCCCTATTAATCCAGATGACTACAACACTTACGCAGTGGATTTTGAAGGAGATGTGATACGGTTTTACGTAAACGGACTGCCTTCATTTGTCTATTCGCGTATGCCTGGTAAGGAGAGTGAAAAGCAATTCCCGTTTGATTTGCCTTTCTTTTTGATTATTGATATGCAACTGGGAGGTGAATGGGTAGGCGAAGTAAAGCCGTTTGATAAACCCGTGAGAATGTATATTGATTGGGTGCGGTTTTATCAGAGGTAAACGAGGTATAAAAATGATTGTTATAATTACTGGAGCTTCACACACAGGTAAGACTTTTTTAGCTCAAAAGCTATTAGAAAAATATAAATACCCATATCTATCAATAGATCACTTAAAAATGGGATTAATTCGCAGTGGTTATACTAAACTTACCTTAGAAAATGATAAAGCACTTACAGATTATATGTGGCCTATTATTCGTGAAATGATTAAGACAGCCATAGAAAACAAACAAAATCTTATCATTGAAGGGGCGTATATTCCTTTTGACTGGGAGAAAGATTTTACAAAAAAATATCTCGAGGATATTAAATATTATTGTCTTGTAATGAGTGAAAACTATATTAAAACCCACTTTAAGGATATAAAGAAATATGCAAATGTCATAGAAAAGCGTTTAGATGATGATTGGTGTACAATGGAAAGTGTTTTAGATGATAATGTACAGTTTTTAGCCCTTGCAAAGAAACACAACACTAATTTTATACTGATTGATGATGGCTATAAGGTAAACATTGAGCTATGATGTTTATTGAACTATCAGATTGTTAGTTGTCAATGGTTAATTATTATGGAGGCAAGCGCAGTAGTGAGATTTTTGTTTTGGAGAGTCTTAGAGAGGCAGAGAAACGGTATAGTTATTTGCTAATGGTGCGAGGGGCGACTAACAGCAAGTAGCTGAGGGCGCCTACTCCTATGCATATTGCCATTGCAAATACCATTGGGCGCTCGGAGGTGATGGCGAAAAGCGAGAGCACTGCTCCTACTACCGAACCGATACCAAAACGCAACATCCCTGTGAGTGAATTGGCGGTACCTGCTACTTCGGGGTACATATCCAAAATGGCGGCATTGGCACTGCTGGACACTACCGATACTAAACCTACAAACATTGAAACTCCTGCTACGGTAGCCCATAATCCCAAATGGAAAATACCACATATCACCAGCCACGCTCCTGCAATGAGTTGGATAGTAAGCCCCAAGCGCAAGGATTTTTCTACCCCTATTTTGGTGACGAATTTCCCATTGAGTGAGGTTGCCGTCATCATTACAATTACATTGAGAAGGAAAAAATATCCAAAATGCTGAGGGGCTACCCCAAAGAGTTTGGTGTACACAATAGAGCCCGTAGTGATAAAGCAAAACATTCCTGAATAGGAAAGCGAATTGCAGAAAATATATCCCAATACCTTTTTGTTGCTGAGGAGCTTGCCGTAAATGCGTAAGGTGTTGCCTATTTTCAAAGGAACACGCTTGAACTTAGGAAGCGTTTCAGGGATTTTATAACTTACTAAAAGTGCCGCCAAGAGTCCTAAAACCATCAGCACGTAGAAGATGATATGCCAATGAAACCAGTCGGTGAGGTGACCGCCCAGTACGGGGGCAATGAGAGGGGCAATCATCGTGACAATCATAATCATCGACATTTGGCGGGCAAACTCATTTTTAGCGAAAAGGTCGCGCAGGAGGGCACCCGTTACTACCGCAGGCGATGCTCCAAAAAAGCCTTGCACAAAGCGCAGTATATAAAAATGATGAATATGGTGAATTTGCGTAATCACTAATGACACCAATGCTGAGGTGATAATCCCAATGAGAATGATAGGTTTGCGCCCATAACTATCGGAAAGAGGTCCCCAGAAAAGTTGCCCAAAAGCAAACCCAAGGGTAAAGAGCGCTAAGGTTTGAGAAATCATCTCTTCGGATACATTCAAATCGTTAGCAATCTTCACAAAGGCAGGGAGGTACATATCGATAGCCAGTGGGGTGAGCATCGATAGGAGTCCCATAATGAGGATAAACAGTAGGTCGGGTTTGGGTTCGTGTTGTTGCATTATCAGTTTCTTGAAATTAGAAAAAAGAAGTGTAGCTTGCACTACAGAATTGAACAAAAATCTTTGAAAAAATAAAAGATAAGACTACGTCTTAGAAATCTTACAAATATAAAAACAAATCGAACAAGCCATAGCACAGCAGGCATTTAAATGATTTGTTTAATTTTTCTTCTGAAGGGAGATTCTATTTCTTAGGGTCTTTAATACGTTCTATTTCCTTTATAATTTCTTGGTAGTGTAGATGGTTAATAGACTGAGTGGCTTCTTTGGCGAGAGCTTGTTTGGCGAAAGTCTCAATCATATCCAAATGCTGTAAGGCAAAGAGGCGCACATCGGATACTTGCTGTATGCTCGCAGCTTTGCTGTTTTTAGCGTCGGCAGGTGCATTGATGAGCCTATCGATTTGAGAGAGGTACAAGCGTTCGATACCACGGCGATAAGTGTTTTGGCGCGCATCGGGGCTGTTGAGGGGTTTCCATACCGCTTTGAATACATCTTGCAGATATTCGTTTAACGGATAAGGATTTTTGGAGGTGAGCGATTGATTATAAAGGTTGTAGAGGGTTTGCTCTCCTAAAAGCACACTCAGGGTAAGGTTTTGCATACTGATGATGTTCTTATCGGGGGTTGCTCCTGTTTTTTCTACTATTTCCTGAGGATATAACCACAAAGGCGCTTCAAAAAGTTCTTTATCTAAATAGTTAATAGCTTCTTTTACCTTCTCTTTGGGCACTTCTTTATAAACTTCTTTCTCACCGATGATGCCCACATATCTATTGCCAATGTGCTTGAGCACGTGTTTCAAATAGCGGAAATACTGCATATAGGCAGCGGTTTGCATTTCGTTGAGATGTTCGTATTTGTCGTTAGGCTGTTTAGTCCATTCGGGGAGGTGTTGCACGATATAGCGGAGGTTTTTCAATCCGTAGGTATTGGCTTTCATTACGTTGTCCGAAAGGTCTTCAGTTTGTGCGCGAGGGTCTTCATCTTTGCCTTCTCCTCCGAACCACAATCGCGGATTGGCTTTGAGTTTTTGGGTAACCATTTCGGCAAGCGCCTCTTGTTCAGCATACTCGTCTTTATATTTGTTGCCATAATAGCGATATCCCCATTCAATTGCCCATTTGTCGTAGATACCTATGCGCGGATAGAGTCCTTTGCTACTGATGTTGTCTTCGGGCTGTGCCACATAGTTAAAACGCGCATAGTCCATAATAGAAGCGGTATGCCCATTGGCTTCAACCCATTTTTTATCGCGGAGTTTTTCGACAGGCGTTTGACTGCTGGCGCCCATATTGTGGCGCAAGCCTAAGCAGTGCCCTATTTCGTGAGAGGACACAAAACGCACGAGGTCGCCCATTAGTTCCTCGTTGAACTCCATAGTACGAGCGCGTTTATCGACAGCGCCTGCCTGAATCATATACCACTGGTTGAGGAGTTTCATCACGTTGTGATACCAGCCCACGTGGCATTCTATAATTTCACCACTGCGAGGGTCGGCAATGTTAGGACCGTAGGCGTTACTTTTTTCGGAAGGGAGGTAGCGAATTACGTTGAAGCGTGCATCTTCTAAGCTCATTGAAGGGTCGTTAGGCCAAGGTTTTGCCACGATAGCCTCTTTGAATCCCGCTTGTTCGAAAGCTACATTCCAATCGTTTACGCCTAAAATGAGGTATTTTTGCCATTGTTTAGGCGTAGCAGGGTCGATATAGAACACAATTTGCTTTTTGGGGCGTACTAACTGACCGCTGAGGTATTTTTTGATATCTTCTTTGCGAGGTTCTAAGCGGAAACGGTGGATATAATATTCAGTTTCGGTGCGTTGTTGCTGGTCGCTGAACTTGATGTATCGGGTAGCGAAAAAGCCCACACGAGGGTCGAAGAGGCGTTTTTGCATAGGTGTTTTGGGTAAAAGCACCATAGAGATATTCAGTTCTAAGGTAATAGCCCCTACCTTGTTTGCCGACGGAATGGTACTGGGTGAAGCGTTGAACGTTTTGAGAGTATTGACCTCTACGTTGATAGGATAAGGACGTATATCGTCTACAAAAGAACGATCGGTAGCGATAGCGCCTATTTTCATTTGGGTTTTTGTATTCGATGAAAAAGAGGTAACACTGTTGTCTTGCTTGAAGAAATCGGTGATGTCGATGAGCTGTGCTTTGGTTTTGGGGTTGCGCCCAATCACGGTGAACGATGCCACCACAGGATTTGCACTCGAATTAGCTACTGCTACCGAGATATTATCGTCGGTACCGGCTTCTTGCAGATTGAGGAAAGAGCGCAAGAGGAGTGTTTTATTGCCTTTCTGCTCGAAATAGACGGTTTGTTCATTCACTTTTTCGCCTGCATAGAGTCCGAAGTTATGAGGAGCCGCTTTGAGGCGGGTTACGCATAGCAAATAGCGATTGAGGAGGGAATCGGGGACTTCAAAGTACCACTTATCTTCAATTTTGCGAATCGTAAAGAGTCCGTTGCGCTCTATACCCTTTTTTTTAATGAGTTTAGCGTACTCTTCGGCGCGCTTTTGCTCAGGAGTTTTTTCAGGTTTTTCAGTTGTTTTGGTTTTAGTAGTATCTTTAGTAATGGTATCTTTCACAGCAGGTATTTTCTGCGCGAAAATCATTGTTGTAAATGATAGGAAAAGTATAAGTAAGTGTTTTTTCATTATTAGGTGTCAGGGATTAGACTTGTTAGACACGTCTGATCTGAGAGTATTTGATTTTGGGGTGCAAAAGTAGAAAATAATTAGGAAATTAGCAAATGAGAGAATGAGGAAATGAGGAAATGAGAGAATTAGAAAATGGGGTGCGAGTTTGAGTTGGAGGGATGAGGCTGTGCCTCAGAAATTAAACAAAATTTAAACAAATCAAGGCTGCGCCTTGTGAAAAGGGGAGAGGTTAGTCGAATTTTTTGGAGAAACTCGGAGGAGCGAGGTCGTAGCACGACAGGGTAATTGGGAAATGAGAAAATTAGGAAATTAGCAAATGAGAGAATGAGAGAATGAGGAAATGAGAAAATATTGTCAGTTTATTCAACTTTGCCAAAGTTTGAGATGAAAAAATGATGTTCTAGGACTGTTAGGAGTGTTCGGAAGGAAACGGAGGAGTTCGGAAGGGCGTATTGAGGTAAGAGGTAAAAAATGAGCTGTAATTTGAGTGGGGTTAGCTTATAGAGAGCTTATAGGAA
>NZ_KB291532.1:0-14338 GCF_000318315.2 Capnocytophaga sp. oral taxon 324 str. F0483
CCCCTTTACACATACTCCGCTCTCGCGGACTTCCTTCAAAGAGGGAAATTGTGGCAAGTCATTTATTCGGTAAGCCCCCGAACCCCCGAAGGGGGACAAGCTGAAAAAGGTGACAAACCTTCCTTCTATCACATACTCCGCTCTCGCGGTACACATATCCAGTAGTCGCTGGCTACCTCGGAGAGGGGGAAGGTAGTGACGGAAAAGGGAAGAAATGACGAGGGACGATTGACGAAGGTTATGTGAGAGCATAGCGTGACTGGTAATTTAATTAGCCTATTTGATAATTAGAGAATTAGGAGATGTGTTTGTGAGTTCTGCTAAAAATATGTACTTTTGCCCCCTAAAAACATCAGAATAATGACTACCGCTATCTACAAACACTTCTTTTTGGGTTTCCTCTTTTTAAGTCAGTTTATCTTTGCACAAAAGGGATTGGAGGCGCTTATTATCAGTGATGGGGTACTGCTGAAATGCGACAACAGTAAGTTGCCCCGCGATGGAAGCATCGAACTGCCTCGCACTGTAAACAGAATTGCCAAAGAAGCCTTTAAAGATTGTCTTCCACTGAAATCTATCAGCATTGCGGGAACGGTAACTACTATTGAAGAGGGGGCTTTTTCGGGCTGTACTAACCTTACGAAAGTGGAAATATTACCTAATTCGGTAACCTATATAGGAGCTCGTGCTTTTGCGAATTGTACTAAACTGTTGATGATATATCTGCCTAATTCGGTTACTAATATAGGGGAAGAAGCGTTTAGAGGATGTTCTTCACTGAAAAAGATAGATATTCCAGAAAATGTGAGTGAGCTGGGCAATCGGGCTTTTATGGACTGTTCGGGCTTGCAACAGGTGAATTTTCTCGGCGAAAAACTATCGGTGATTTCTTCACAACTCTTCTACCAATGCGAGCAGTTACAGAAGGCGGTGCTCCCTGAAAGCGTGAAAAATATAAGAAGTAGTGCTTTTGCGTACTGCGAGAACCTCTCTTCGGTAACATTTCCTAAGCAATTGGAGAGTATAGGTGACGATGCTTTTGAGTATTGCAGACGATTGATAAGCATTGATATCCCTGATAGTGTAGTGTTTTTAGGGGCAAGTGCTTTCAACAGTTGTAGTAGTTTGATGAAGGTGAAACTGCCTTGCGGGTTGCGCCATATCCTAAACGATACTTTTTTGGACTGTACGAGTCTTACTGCTGTTGTGATTCCGGATACGGTAGAGAAAATCAATATACAGGCTTTTAAGAATTGTAGTTCGCTAGTGCGGGTGCAGATGCCTTTGGCTCTCACCAATATTTATTACGCAGCTTTCTACGGCTGTAAGAGTTTGCAATACATTGATTTGCCTGATGAGGTAAAATATATAGGAGGTCTTGCTTTTGGTGAATGCCAGAATATACAAACGATAGAATTACCCAAAGCGGTAACCGTAATTGCTTCGAAGGTATTTTACAACTGCACAAACCTCACAGAGGTAAAACTATCAAAGTTTACGACTTCAATAGGGGTGCAGGCGTTTTACGGTTGCGCGAATTTAAAAGAGCTGAATTTGCCGAACACCATAGAAAAAATAGATTTAGGAGCCTTTGAGAATAGTGGACTTATGGAATTACACAGTAAAGCTACAACACCTCCTATTATAAATAAAATAGGCTACCGCGGTAAAGTGGTAGTGCCACATAAGTCACTAAGTTTATACAGAGAAGCGGTAGGGTGGAAAGATTGTGCTTTGGAATAGTGGGAGGGAAAGGTAAAAGATAAAAGATAAAAGGTAAAAGATAAAAGGTAAAAAATAATGACGTGGACGAGAAAGGTGAAGCCAGCGAGGACTCACAGCTGGGTATGTGAGTAAAAGATAATGAGGTGGACGGGAATGGTAAAAGATAGGAGATAATAAGGTGAGAGGTAAAAGAATTAGGTAGGGAAGAATAAATATTAAAAAAATAATGTGAAAAGTTTGGCGGATTGAAAAATTCGCCGTACTTTTGCCACCCAAAAGCGCACATAAATAGGCGTAATATTACTCACTTATAACACTAATAAGTTATGATTCAATACATTAAAGAGTCTTATGAAGAGCTAACGAACCACGTTACGTGGCCTACTATTTCGGACGCACAGAGAGAAATGGTGGTAGTAGTGGTGTTTTCCATCTTATTTTCATTAGTAATTTGGGGAATGGATTCTTCATTTGAATACCTTATAGGTAAGTATTTTGAATTTATGAAATAAAAACAGCGAGGATGTCTGGATTAATAGAAAAAAAATGGTATGTAATTAAAACCGTTACCGGTCAGGAGAACAAAATAAAGAACTACATAGAGAACGAGACCTCACGATTGGGGTATGCGGACTATGTGGAAGAAGTATTAGTGCCTACTGAAAAGGTGGTTCAGGTGCGCAATGGCAAGAAGACCACTAAGGATAGGGTTCATATGCCCGGTTATGTAATGGTAAAAGTTCACTTAGCGGGCGAGGTAGTGCATATCATTAAGTCTATCCCAGGAGTAGTAGGTTTTTTGAGTGAAACCAAAGGAGGTGACCCACTACCCTTGCGCAAAGCTGATGTAAGCCGTATGCTCGGTCAGGTAGATGAATTGGCTGAGACGGTAGAGACGGTAGCGATTCCGTTTGAAGTAGGTGAAATGGTGAAACTTATAGATGGGCCTTTCAATGGCTTTAATGCTACCATAGAGCGCGTGAATGAAGAGAAGCGCAAACTTGAAGTGATGGTAAAAATCTTTGGGCGCAAAACGCCATTAGAGCTAAGCTACACCCAAGTAGAGAAATTGTAACAAAGCCCTCATAAAAGAGGCATTTAAATAAATTATTAATTATAAACAATGGCAAAAGAAGTTAGTAAAGTAGTTAAACTACAAGCTCGGGGAGGTCAAGCGAATCCTTCGCCACCAATTGGACCCGCATTAGGTGCTGCCGGTGTTAATATTATGGAGTTCTGCAAGCAGTTCAACGCACGTACGCAGGACAAACAAGGGAAAGTACTTCCTGTGGTTATCACCGTTTACAAAGACAAGTCATTCGACTTTGTTATCAAGACTGCGCCTGCTGCTGTTCAGCTATTGGAAGCCGCTAAGGTTAAAGGAGGTTCCGGAGAGCCAAACCGTAAGAAAGTAGCAAGTATCACTTGGGAACAAGTGAGAGCAATTGCAGAAGACAAAATGCCGGATTTGAGTGCATTTACAATTGAATCTGCAATGAGTATGGTTGCTGGTACGGCACGTTCAATGGGTATTACAGTAACTGGAGAAAAACCTTTTTAATCGCAAAGCAATATGGCAAAATTAACAAAGAAACACAAAGAAGCTCTTGCAAAAGTTGATAGAAACAAACTCTATTCATTAAAAGAGGCTTCAGCATTACTCAAAGAAATCACTTACACTAAATTTGATGCTTCTGTGGACATTGCAGTGCGTTTAGGGGTAGACCCACGTAAAGCAAACCAAATGGTGCGAGGCGTAGTTACGCTTCCTCACGGAACAGGTAAAGACGTGCGAGTGCTTGCCTTAGTAACTCCAGAGAAAGAAGCAGAAGCTAAAGCTGCTGGAGCTGATTATGTAGGGCTTGATGAATATCTACAAAAGATAAAAGATGGCTGGACAGATGTAGACGTAATCGTTACTATGCCAGCAGTAATGGGTAAGTTAGGTCCTTTAGGACGAGTATTGGGTCCTCGAGGCTTGATGCCAAACCCTAAAACTGGTACTGTTACTATGGAAATCGGGAAAGCTGTACAAGAAGTAAAGTCTGGTAAAATCGACTTCCGCGTAGACAAAACAGGTATCGTTCACGCCTCTATCGGTAAAATATCCTTCACTGCCGATAAGATTGTAGACAACGCCAATGAGTTAATTCAAACATTAATAAAGATGAAACCTACTGCCGCTAAGGGTGCGTATATGAAATCGATTTATCTTTCATCTACTATGAGCCCAAGTATTGCAGTAGATACTAAAACAGTTTAATTTGTAGTTAAAAACCGAAATTATGACAAGAGAAGAAAAATCATTAGTAATAGATAATTTAACTGCACAGTTAGCTGATAATAATGTTATTTATGTAACAGATTTAACTGGTTTGAACGCTCAAGATACAACGGCTTTACGTCGTGCTTGTTTCAAAGCGAATATCAAATTAGCAGTTGTGAAAAATACCTTGCTTGCTAAAGCAATGGAAGCTTCAGAAAAAGAATTTGGTGAATTACCAAATATCCTTAAAGGAAACACTTCATTGATGTATGCTGAAGTAGGAAATGTACCTGCAAAACTCATCAAAGAATTCCGCAAAAAATCAGAAAAACCTATTTTAAAGGGAGCTTATGTAGATGCGGCTGTATTTATTGGCGACAATCAATTAGATGCCTTAGCAGCTCTTAAATCTAAGAACGAAGTTATTGGTGAAATCATTGGCTTGCTCCAATCACCTGCCAAAAACGTTGTTTCAGCTCTTAAATCAGGAGGAGGTAAATTGGCTGGTATCATCAAGACCTTATCTGAAAAATAAAACTAAACGCACAAAATTATTTTTAAACAATTAAACAAAAACGATAGAAAAATGGCAGATTTAAAAAAATTCGCAGAACAATTAGTAAACTTAACCGTTAAAGAAGTAAACGAGCTTGCACAAATCTTGAAAGATGAGTACGGCATTGAGCCAGCAGCTGCAGCAGTAGCAGTAGCCGCTGGAGGTGCAGTAGCCGGAGGTGCAGCAGAAGCTGGTGCTGAAAAAACAGAATTTGATGTATTCTTGAAATCAGCAGGTGCTAACAAATTAGCGGTTGTTAAATTAGTAAAAGACTTAACTGGTCTTGGACTAAAAGAAGCTAAAGAAGTAGTAGACGGCGCTCCTTCAAAAGTAAAAGAAGGTGTTTCTAAAGAAGAAGCTGAAGGGCTTAAAAAATCTTTAGAAGAAGCTGGTGCAGAAGTAGAATTGAAATAATTTTACTTATAAACCCTATAAGGTTTAGGTCTTTTTCAGTAGGAATTAGACCTAAACCATTTTGTAATTTAAGGCAACAATACAACAACGATATTATGGCAAGAGATTTGTGCCATATCAACTTAAAAAAAGTTTAGGACTTTGACAAAGTCTTAACTATGACAAACTCACGACTAACAACTTACTACTAACGATTAAACAATAATATTAAAGTAAAGAAAATGCTTACGAATCAAACCGCAAGAGTGAATTTTGCTTCCGTGAAACACGTTCCTGAATATCCTGACTTCTTGGATATTCAAATCAAATCGTTTCAAGAGTTCTTTCAGATGGAGACCAAATCGGAAGACCGAGTGCACGAGGGATTGTATCATACCTTTAAAGAGAACTTTCCTATATCGGACACTCGCAACCAATTCGTATTAGAGTTTCTCGACTATTTCGTAGACCCTCCTCGCTACACTATCCAAGAATGTATAGAACGCGGTCTTACTTATAGTGTGCCTCTGAAAGCCCGATTAAAGCTTTATTGTACTGACCCCGAGCACGAAGATTTTGAAACTATCGTACAAGACGTTTATTTGGGCACAATCCCTTATATGACGGCAAGCGGAACATTCGTTATCAACGGAGCTGAGCGTGTAGTAGTATCGCAGTTACACCGTTCACCAGGGGTATTCTTCGGTCAGTCGTTTCACGCTAATGGTACTAAACTCTACTCCGCACGTATCATTCCTTTCAAAGGTTCGTGGATTGAGTTTGCTACCGATATCAACAACGTGATGTATGCCTATATCGACCGTAAGAAGAAACTCCCTGTTACAACACTCTTCCGTGCGATTGGGTTTGAACGCGATAAAGATATATTGGAAATATTCGACCTTGCAGAAGAAATAAAGGTTTCTAAAACAGGGCTTAAAAAATACATCGGTCGTCGTTTAGCTGCCCGTGTGCTCAACACTTGGCACGAAGACTTCGTAGACGAAGATACCGGAGAGGTAGTATCTATTGAGCGTAATGAGATTATCCTCGACCGCGATACTGTACTCGATGAAGATAACATTCAAGAAATCTTAGAGGCTGATGTAAAGACCATTCTTCTTCACAAAGAAGATAGTCAGGCTACTGATTATACCATTATCCACAATACTTTACAAAAAGACCCTACCAACTCTGAGAAAGAAGCAGTGGAACACATTTACCGACAGTTGCGTAATGCTGAGCCACCCGATGAGGAAACTGCTCGCGGTATTATCGACAAGCTATTCTTCTCAGACCAACGTTACAACTTGGGAGACGTAGGGCGTTACCGTATCAACAAGAAATTGGGCTTGGATACCCCTATGGAAAAGCAAGTGCTTACCAAAGAGGATATCATTACCATCGTGAAATATTTGATTGAGCTCATCAACTCTAAAGCAGAGGTAGATGATATCGACCACTTGTCTAACCGCCGTGTGCGCACAGTAGGAGAGCAATTGGCAGCTCAGTTTGGTGTAGGTCTTTCTCGTATGTCGCGCACTATCCGTGAACGTATGAACGTACGTGACAACGAGGTATTTACTCCTATCGATTTGATCAATGCGAAGACCCTTTCGTCTGTGATTAACTCGTTCTTTGGTACAAACCAATTATCTCAGTTTATGGATCAAACGAATCCATTGGCTGAGATTACCCACAAACGCCGTTTGTCTGCCTTAGGACCTGGAGGTTTGTCGCGTGAGCGGGCGGGCTTCGAGGTGCGAGACGTACACTATACTCACTACGGACGCTTGTGCCCTATTGAAACCCCAGAAGGGCCAAATATCGGTTTGATTTCATCATTAGCGGTATTTTCTAAAGTAAATGGTATGGGCTTTATTGAGACCCCTTACCACAAAGTTACTAACGGAAAGGTAGATCTCAAAGATATGACTTACCTTACTGCCGAAGACGAAGAAGGACTCAAAATTGGTATGGCTAATATCGCATTAGACGATAAAGCTAATATCATTGAGGAAAAAGTGGTTGTAAAAGAAGATGGTGACTTCCCTGTAATTGAACCTAATGAAGTACAATATATAGACGTGGCGCCTAACCAAATCGCTTCTATTTCGGCTTCCCTTATTCCGTTCTTGGAACACGACGACGCGAACCGTGCGTTGATGGGCTCGAATATGATGCGTCAGGCAGTACCTTTGTTAAGACCTGAAGCACCTATTGTAGGAACAGGTTTGGAACGCCGTGTAGCTTCAGATGCCCGTGTGCTTATGAATGCAGAGGGTGATGGTACAGTTGATTATGTAGATGCTGATAAAATCATTATCACTTATGACCGCACTGATGAACAAAAATTAGTGAGCTTTGATGCTGATGAAACAGTATATAACCTTATCAAATTCCAAAAAACAAACCAAGGCACTTGTATCAACCTAAAACCGATAGTTGAAAAAGGTGAGAGAGTGAAAAAAGGTCAGGTGTTGTGTGAAGGTTATGCTACTGAAAACGGAGAGTTAGCACTCGGTCGTAATATGAAGGTAGCGTTTATGCCTTGGAAAGGTTATAACTTTGAGGACGCAATTGTGATTTCGGAACGCGCTGTACGCGAGGATTTATTCACTTCTATCCATATTGATGAATACGCTTTGGAAGTGCGTGATACTAAATTGGGAGCTGAAGAACTTACCAATGATATCCCTAACGTATCGGAAGATGCAACCAAAGATTTGGACGAATACGGTATGATTCGCATTGGAGCAGAAGTACGCCCAGGGGATATTCTTATCGGTAAGATTACTCCTAAAGGAGAATCAGACCCTACCCCTGAAGAGAAACTCCTCCGTGCTATCTTTGGTGATAAAGCGGGTGATGTGAAAGACGCTTCTCTAAAAGCTTCACCTTCACTTTACGGGGTGGTTATCGACAAGAAATTGTTCTCACGTGCGGTAAAAGACAAACGCAAACGCAGTAAAGATAAAGAAGATGTAGCACAATTAGAAGCTGATTACAATGCTAAGTTTGAAGCTCTTCGCTCTAAATTATTGGAAAAACTATACAGTTTGGTAGCTGAAAAGACTTCGGAAGGAGTAGTGAACGACCTCGGTGAAGAAATTGTACCTAAAGGTAAGAAATATACTAAGAAAGTGCTTGAAGGCATTGAGGATTATGCTCACCTTACTTCTGCAGGTTGGACTGACGATAAGCACATCAACGGTCTTATAGACGACCTTTTGCATAACTATCGCATTCGTGAAAATGACCTACAAGGAGGATTACGTCGCGATAAATTTACCATTGCTGTGGGTGACGAATTGCCTGCAGGTATCCTCAAATTAGCTAAGATTTATGTGGCTAAGAAACGTAAGTTAAAAGTAGGGGATAAGATGGCAGGTCGCCACGGTAACAAGGGTATCGTAGCACGTATCGTTCGCGATGAGGATATGCCATTCCTTGAAGACGGAACTCCAGTAGACATCGTGTTGAACCCTCTTGGGGTACCTTCACGTATGAACATCGGTCAGATATACGAAACTGTATTGGGTTGGGCAGGACAAAAACTCGGTAAGAAGTTTGCAACTCCTATCTTCGATGGAGCATCGCTTGAGCAAATTAACGAGCTTACCGATGAAGCAGGTGTACCGCGTTTCGGTCATACTTACCTATACGATGGTGGTACTGGTGAACGTTTCGACCAAAAAGCGACTGTAGGTGTGATTTATATGATTAAGCTCGGACATATGATTGACGATAAGATGCACGCGCGTTCTATCGGTCCGTACTCACTCATCACTCAACAGCCATTGGGAGGTAAAGCCCAATTTGGTGGACAGCGTTTTGGAGAGATGGAGGTATGGGCATTGGAGGCTTATGGAGCATCTAGTACCTTACGCGAAATCTTAACTGTAAAATCCGATGACGTAGTAGGTCGTGCCAAAACTTACGAAGCGATTGTAAAAGGTGAGACAATGCCAGAACCAGGCTTGCCAGAATCTTTCAACGTATTGATGCACGAGCTTAAAGGTCTTGGATTGGATATTAGACTTGAAGAATAATGATTAATGATTAATTATTAATGGTTAATGATTAATGGTTAATTGTTGAAATTATAATAAAATTCCAAACTATTGAATATTCAGTAGTTTGGAATTTTTGTTTTTATAGGAGGTTAGGAAAGACGTATTTGTATATTCCTATAATAACGTAAGTTCAACACAAGAAATATATTGAACTAATTTAAGTATAACACAAAGTGCTCTGCTGAAGTTTTTAATTGTACTATAATAAATAGTTTTACAAATTGAAAGCTTCTTTCAGTTCATTGTAGACTGTTTGGTATTGAAAATTTTGTGCTGAAGGGTGTGGAATATACATAGCCGCTATCTCTTTATTTCCTACTTTGTAATAATAGAAGCCTTTACCTTTATTGATGAGTGTATTTTCTTTAGATTGGTATTCTCCTGTATAAGGCATTTTTACCCAAAGTCTATGACTCCACACTACAATAATATCAGGTTGGCAGACTTCTAACACCTCCCAAAAAGCCTTTTCTGATTTAGTAAATTGTTCAGTAGTAGGAGACTGACGAGGAGTTGCCATTGGCTCTTGTACATAGTTATAGAAAGCTACTCGCTCCCAAAAATCCACTATTTCATTAGTAGATAGGTTGCCATTATGAAAAGCTTTTGCGAATCTAGTAAAGGTTTTCATCCAGTTGCCGTGTCCTCTTTTACCTTTCTGATAGTTTATAAACTCTTGTACTATGTAGTTAGTGAAAGTAGGATCATCAAGAAAAGCATTTCCATCTTCATCGGCACTATAATGACTTTCTCCTAACACTAATACTTTTTTACCTTGATATCCTTGTTGGTATTTTTCACCAATGTAAGGGGTGAATAAAACATTTTTAAATTGGTTTGTTTGCATAATATTCTTTATTAAACTTCCTTTTGTGGGTTACACTCTTCAATGAGTTCATCAATATTTTTACCAATTCCTTTTAAAGGTTCTTGGTAGAATGCGACAATTTCATTAATAAGTTTTTCTACACTTTCAGAGCTAAGTTCTTCGCCTTTGCGCAATAAGTTATAATTAAAAGTTTCGCTTAACTTATAACCTTTTATCCAGTCTTTAGATTCTCCTTTTTGGGCGTAGCGATAAGGTGCATATTGACGATTGCTAAAAAACTCTGACCAGAAAGTGAGGTATATTTGTCCGCTGTTATTGGTATCACCTACTCTAAGCCACATACCTGTATCCTTTCCTCCTACTCGCCACCATAGTATATCATCTTCTACAGTGAAATCAGTTAAGGTTTTATCTAACTTTCCTTGAAGTAAAGTGTTGATTTTATGTATATAGCCTTTTTTATTTAGATAAGGAAGAATGTGATTTTCAAGTTTGTTAAGTTCAGTAGCAACTTCGTGTTCAATAGCTCCGCCTAATCCTATTTCTTTAGACAGGGTGTTGATGATAGCATATAGATAAGCTTGTATTTCAGTTTTATTTTTGTTTACATTTTGTGTATCTACAGCTATCGCATTGAGAGATTGCAAAATGCTTTTGGCACTTTGTGGTTTAGCATAAGGGATAATATCTTTAGCAACTAATTTGAGTAAATGATTAAGTTCTTCTAATGAGATATTTCTATCCTCCCACACTTTCCAAAGTTCTTCAATAAAGTTATTGAAGAGCTCTGATTTCTTCTCGAAAACCTTTACATTGCGTTCTTTGTCTTCCTCGCTGGCAGTTTGTCCTTGTAAGAGGAATACAGTAACGATAGCGGTAAATATAGCCCCTATGGCAGAGTTGTTAATTTCTTCTACTATTTTAGGGAGTTCGTTTTGGTAAATAGCATTAAAGATAAAAATGCTAAGTGAAATAGCTAACAAAGTAGCTAAGCCGATGAGTATTTTGCTTTTGAAAAATTCTTTTTTCATCATTTATAAAGTTTTAGAAGTAGGGGCACTTTTTTGCCCCTACTTATTCTTATAACCATTTATGAGAAATCTCTTTAAGTTTTTCATCATAGACATATAGCATTTTGCCATTTGTGAATGTAATAGTTCTTCCTACTACATTTTTAAATTGACTAAGGTTGTTTTCATGTTTATGAGAAATTTCTTTAAGATTCTCATCATATACATAGTACATTTTATTGTTATAAAAAACAATAAGTTCTGAACTGAAACCAATCAGTTCTCCAACATTATTCTGATGTTTATGTGCAATCTCTTTTTGTTTTTCGTCATACACATAATACATTCTGTTTTTTAATTCTACATTTGATATTGGCATTGTTACAAAGTTTAAGGTTATTTTCCTACTCACTTGTAGGCTTTTCGGTTACTCCTTTATTATATACAGCCCTTCGGATAACTGTTTTATTTCGGTTGCAAAATTACAGTAAGTATTGGTCAAAATATGACCATTTAATATTTTTTCCAATATAAGGACAAAAAAACGCGGTGCATTCCTTGTTTACTCATTACAGAAGCCCGACCAAAGGCACACTACAAAGTAAAAAGGAATGCCCACGTAACCGCAGGCACTTCCACTTCACTTTCCTGTAGTGTAAAGAAAAATTGGTCGTATTTCTGTAAAGGAAAATGTAAAGCGAAACGCTAATATTGTTTATGTCTTTAAATGACTATTTAACCGCAGTTAAATAGTGTTTAAATTGTTCTCGGTTGTCTAATTTTGGTGCATAGTTACGACAAATTTTTGTACTATGCAAGTTTTTAACATTTATTTTTTTACAGATGAGTTGTAAAAAATTAGAAATCAAATAGCAGAAGATAGAGCAATGAGGGTGTGAGCACTAATATTTTTCGAACTTTATCGCGAGTGATGAGTGTTGCTATAAATATGACTTTTTCTAACATAAGAGCTACAATTTTAATCCTTTTAAGGCGTCTAATAGTATTTCTACTCTTTGTTTGTAACTCTCGAAGAAAGCTTCACTCTTTACAATTTAGCGCCCTCCCGTAGCGTCCAAAAGTTCGTTGTTCTTTTGGGTGATAGTAGCGACTTGCTGTAATAGATTTTTTAGTTCTTTCATTATTATTATTCTTTTGGTCTACAAAATTAGGAAATTAAATAAGAATCAAAACTACTTTTTATCTTATAAAAGTATATTTATACGTTTTATTGTTATATCATTGAAAAAATTCTTATCTTTGCTCTCATTATCAATGATTATTTGTTATATTGAATATGAATTTTACTACCGAAAACCAAATAGAGTATCAAGCATTCTTTACCTTTTGGCATAAAAAAGAAGCTGAAATTGTAGTCCGTTTTGATGCTGAACGCTACTTTACAGAAGAAGAAAAGCAAGAAGTATTTCAGCAAGTAGCAACCAAAATACAGTGGTTGGAACAGCACAAGGAAGCTGTTTTAGAGTTTCTCCTAAAAAATGAAGAGGTAAGAGAACTTTTTGAAGAAGCCCAAGAAGAACGGGAAGAAGAAGGCGAGCAAGCAGTTTCTGATGAGCAGTTTTGTGAGGCGGTATATTTGCACAACCTGTATTGTGAAGTAGGCAAAGAAATAGCCTGCACTTTTGATATAGATACCGCCCCTGACTACTTTCTTGGTCATTTGGTGAATATAAAACTTGATGACAGCTATCATCTTAGCTTAGAAACTATTAGCGGATAATAATAATAATACTGAATTGTAACTTAATGTAATATAACAATTATGAATATATGTCCTGCCATCACAACTGATATAGCCTTATTGCAGACTATTGGCAAGCAAACTTTCTACGAAACCTTTGCTGAGACTAATACTCCAGAGGATATGGAGCTATATCTCGCTACGAGTTTTGCGACAAGCAAAGTACAGCAAGAACTATCAAATCCAGATTCTCTTTTCTTCTTTGCTGAAAAAGAAAACAAGGTGATAGGTTATTTGAAGCTCAATTTTGCCTCTGCTCAAACAGAACCACAAGACTCTAATGCAATGGAAATAGAACGTATCTATGTGTTAAAGGAATTTCACGGCAGTGGGGTAGGTCAAGCGCTTTATCAAAAAGCTATTGAAGTAGCTAAAGAGCGAAAGGTCACCTATGTATGGCTGGGGGTATGGGAGAAGAACGAAAGAGCCTTACGTTTTTACAAAAAAAATGGATTTGTAGCTTTTGATACCCACACTTTCGTCTTAGGTTCTGATGCTCAAACCGATATTTTAATGAAACTGTCGATGTTTTAAAATATCCCCCCTTACTTTAAAAAATACAATGATTAGTTATACGCAAAAAGAACACGGCTGGGCAAAGGTAACTATTAGCAATGGCACTGCCGAAATAGCCTTTGTAGCCTCTCACTTGCACGATAGTAGGCAAGATTTGATACGCTCGGTAGCAACCTTACAAAAGTACAAAGAAGCAACCGTTGTTTTTCAAGACGAACCCGATGGTTATGTACTTCATTTAGAGCGCGAGGACAAGCATTGCTATTATACCCTTCATTCCTTTAAAGGTTATGACCCAACAGCTCTTTGCGAGTTGGTTTTAGAAGGAAACATCAGTTTTGCAAGTTATAAAAACGATATAGCAAAGATTAAATAACACTATATGGAAATTACACAAGCCCTTAAAACAGAAATTTACCACACCCTTACCGACTTTTTAGAAGCCTATAAAGCTGAAGATGCCCAAGTATTAGCTGAAAAGTTTGATATTTCGGGAGAATTTTTAGAAGAAATCTATGAAATGCTTGACTTTGTAGAAGATAAAAGCGTATTGCACCTCTTTCCTATAGAAGAAATGGATAAAAAAGAAGGTGGAGGGGTGAATTTAAAGGTGTATAACTTCAATAATGATGATACCGCTGTGGGAATAGAAGCTCACTTGTGGGATGATCAAGAATATTTTGCCGTCATCAAAGGATATTACAACCTTAGTGACCAATTTCCTAAGTTTGTATTTCACTATTTTAGTGTTTAATATGCATTGTCCACTTTGCCAAAGGTCGTAGCACGACAGGCAGAGAAAATTAGGAAATGAGAAAATGAGATAAATGCCAATAAAACCAAATAATACCAATAATATCAGAAATAATCAACTTTGGCAAAGTTTGAGATGAAAAAGCGATGCGTTGGGCAATGGTTGGAGAATTCGGAAGGAAACGAAGATTTTCAGAAGGAGACTAAGAGGCTTTTTGATGAAAAAAGGGTGTAAGGAGGGTGGGGTTAGCTTATAGAGAGCTTATAGGAAGGCTTATACGAATCTTGGACGATTGATATAGGAAAAGTATATAAGCAGTTGACTCATAGTACAATACAACGATGTAAAAAAATGGTAAAAAGAGGGTTTCGAGGCGAAAGAAAGAGGAAGAGGTAATAAGCCTTAGGCCATAGGCAGTAGGAGATAACATCCCCCTTTACACATACTCCGC
>NZ_KB291532.1:14358-26134 GCF_000318315.2 Capnocytophaga sp. oral taxon 324 str. F0483
CTTGGACGATTGGTATAGAAAGGGTGTATAAGTGATTGACTCATAGTATAATACAGCAATGCAAAAAATGGTAAAAACGGGGTTTCGAGTCGAAAGAAAGAGGAATCTCACCCCGTCCCTCTCCCAAGGAGAGGGGGGATATAGCGACGGAAAGGAGAAGAAATAATTAAAAAATTAGCAAATTAGAAAATTAGTAAATGGGAAAGTGTGAGGTCTTAGGGCATAGGCACTAGGGGAAAGTATGATAAAAAAAGGAACAAGTGACGAGAGACTAAGGACGAATGATGAAGGTAATACGGAGGAAATTTCAACTTTGAGAAAGGGCATAGCACGACAAGCAAATTAGAAACTTTGGCAAAAATAGTAGCAGGACAGGCGAGTAGAAACTTTGAAAGTGTAAAAGTTTAAGACTTTGAGAAAGTTTATGCTACTAACTATCAACCTCTTAAAATATTCTTCTAAAAATATTACGAAAAAATAATTGCTATTTTAAAAAATAGTTGTACTTTTGCACGATATTTTGTAAATAGGCTTCGTGGGGAGACCTCTATGAAGCCCGATAAATTTATTATATTCACCATAAATAATATGGCAAGAGAAAAAAATACAGCTGTTCCTAAATTTGATAAGATTTCGATTGGTTTGGCCTCTCCTGAATCTATCTTAGCCGTTTCACGCGGTGAGGTTACTAAACCTGAAACTATCAACTATCGTACTCACAAACCTGAACGCGACGGGTTGTTTTGTGAGCGTATTTTTGGTCCTGTAAAGGACTATGAATGTGCTTGTGGTAAATACAAACGCATTCGTTATAAAGGCATCGTCTGCGACCGTTGTGGCGTGGAAGTAACCGAGAAAAAAGTACGCCGCGAAAGAGTAGGACATATCAACCTTGTGGTGCCTATCGCTCACATTTGGTATTTCCGCTCATTACCTAACAAAATAGGTTATTTGTTAGGGCTTCCTTCGAAAAAGTTGGATATGATTATCTACTACGAGCGCTATGTAGTTATCCAACCAGGTATTGCCAAAGGACCAGAAGGTGAAGATTTACAATACTTAGACTTCCTTTCAGAAGAAGAATATCTCGCTATTACTGAGAGTCTTCCTGCTGATAACCAATATTTAGAAGATACTGACCCTAATAAGTTTATCGCTAAAATGGGGGCTGAGTGTCTTCTTGAGCTCTTAGAACGTTTGGATTTAGACGCACTTTCTTACGACTTGCGTCACAAAGCTAATAACGAAAGTTCTAAACAACGCAAAACTGAAGCTCTTAAACGCTTACAAGTGGTAGAGGCGTTCCGCGAATCTCAAAGAAACCGCGAGAACAAACCTGAATGGATGATAATGAAGGTGATTCCTGTGATTCCGCCTGAATTGCGCCCGTTAGTACCGCTCGATGGGGGACGTTTTGCGACTTCCGACCTTAACGATCTTTACAGACGTGTGATTATTCGCAATAACCGTCTAAAACGCTTGATGGAAATCAAAGCGCCTGACGTGATTTTGCGCAATGAGAAACGTATGCTTCAAGAGTCGGTAGATTCACTTTTCGACAACACACGTAAATCATCAGCTGTAAAAACAGAGTCTAATCGTCCGCTTAAGTCACTTTCTGACTCATTGAAAGGTAAGCAAGGGCGCTTCCGTCAGAACCTCCTCGGTAAACGTGTAGACTATTCAGCACGTTCGGTAATTGTGGTAGGTCCTGAACTCAAAATGTACGAATGTGGTTTGCCAAAGAATATGGCAGCCGAACTCTATAAGCCGTTTGTAATACGTAAGCTCATCGAACGCGGTATTGTGAAAACGGTGAAATCAGCTAAGAAAATCATTGACAAGAAAGAGCCCGTAGTATGGGATATCTTGGAGAATGTGATCAAAGGTCACCCTGTACTACTGAACCGTGCCCCTACTTTGCACCGTTTGGGTATTCAGGCATTCCAACCTAAGCTCATCGAAGGGAAAGCAATACAGTTGCACCCGCTTGTATGTACAGCGTTCAATGCCGACTTTGACGGTGACCAAATGGCGGTGCACTTGCCATTAGGTCCTGAGGCTATCTTAGAGGCACAACTCTTGATGTTGGCTTCACACAATATCCTCAACCCTGCGAATGGTTCGCCTATTACTGTACCTTCACAAGATATGGTCTTGGGGCTTTACTACATTACCAAAGGTCGTAAGTCTACCCCTGAACATCCTATTAAAGGGGAAGGCTCAGTTTTTTATTCAGCAGAAGAAGTGAATATCGCTTATAACGAAGGAAAGCTCAGCTTAAATGCTTTTATTAAAGTGAAAGTGCGTGACCTCGACGAAAATGGCAATGTGTATTATCCCGTAGTAGAAACTACCACAGGACGTGTACTCTTCAATGAGCTTGTGCCTTTGGAAGTAGGCTACATCAACGAGGTACTTACCAAAAAATCATTACGTGATATCATCGGTCGTATCCTCAAAGCTACTAGCATTCCTGTAACGGGAGACTTCCTTGACAAAATCAAGAATATGGGATACCGTTTTGCCTTTAAAGGCGGATTGTCGTTCAGTTTAGGGGATATCATCATTCCGCAAGAAAAAGCTGATATGATAGCCGAAGCTAACGGACTCGTAGATGGTATTATGATGAACTATAATATGGGGCTCATCACCAACAACGAACGTTATAATCAGGTGATTGACGTGTGGACATCTACCAATGCGCAACTTACTGAATTGGCGATGAAACGCATCAGCACAGACCAGCAAGGGTTCAACTCAGTATATATGATGCTCGACTCCGGAGCGCGTGGTTCTAAGGAGCAAATTCGTCAGCTTACTGGTATGCGTGGTTTGATGGCAAAACCTAAGAAATCGAGCGTAGGGGGTGGTGAAATTATCGAGAACCCTATCTTGTCGAACTTTAAAGAAGGTCTATCTATCCTTGAATACTTTATCTCTACCCACGGTGCCCGTAAAGGTCTTGCCGATACTGCTTTAAAAACAGCCGATGCGGGTTACTTAACTCGTCGTTTGGTAGACGTATCGCAAGACGTGATTATTAATACAGAAGACTGTGGAACCTTGCGTGGGGTAGAAGTACGTGCTCTCAAAAAGAACGAGGAAGTAGTAGAAACTCTTGGCGAGCGCGTTTTAGGACGTGTATCGCTCCACGATGTATACAATCCTCTCACCGAAGAACTTATTGTGGGTGCTGGTGAAGAAATTACTGAAAAAATAGTAGACAAAATAGAAGCCGCTCCTATCGATATGATAGAAGTACGCTCGGCTCTTACCTGTGAAGCAAAACACGGTATTTGTGCAAAATGTTACGGTCGAAACCTTTCTACCGGACGTATGGTACAGAAAGGGGAAGCCGTAGGGGTAGTTGCTGCCCAGTCTATCGGTGAACCAGGTACCCAGCTTACCTTGCGTACCTTCCACGCAGGTGGGGTTGCGGGTAACGTATCAGAAGAAAATAAAACTGAAGCCCGTTTTGACGGTGTACTAGAAATAGAAGACTTACGCGTAGTTCGTGGTAAAGACAACGAACAAAACCCTGTGGACGTAGTAGTGCGTTCATCTGAGCTCCGCGTGCTTGACCCTACTACCAAAATGGTACTTCAAACACACGATATTCCTTATGGAGCGCATATCTTTGTAAAAGACAAAGAAGAGGTGAAAAAAGGAACTTTACTCTTCCAGTGGGATCCCTATAATGCGGTAATCATCTCGGAATACTCTGGTAAAATCGCTTATGAAGATATCGAACAGGGAGTTACTTACCAAGTGGAAATAGACGAGCAAACAGGCTTCCAAGAAAAAGTGATTGTAGAATCGCGTAACAAGAAGTTGATTCCTACCTTGCTCATCACTGATAAGAATGGTGAGACGCTCCGCTCTTACAACTTGCCTGTGGGTGCTCACATTATGGTGGACAACAACAGCAAGATTGAAGAAGGTAAGGTGCTTGTGAAAATACCGCGTAGCTCTGCCAAAGCTGGGGATATTACAGGGGGGCTTCCTCGTGTTACCGAGCTCTTCGAAGCACGTAACCCATCGAACCCTGCCATCGTATCCGAAATTGACGGGGTAGTATCATTCGGTAAAATCAAACGCGGTAATAAAGAGGTAATCGTTACCTCACGCTCGGGCGAAGAACGCAAATATTTGGTGAAATTATCGAGCCAAATCTTGGTACAAGAAAACGACTTTGTACGTGCAGGTAAACCACTTTCTGACGGCTCTGTAACACCTGATGATATCTTGCGTATTAAAGGACCATCGGCAGTACAACAGTATTTAGTAAACGAAGTACAAGAGGTATACCGCTTGCAAGGGGTAAAAATTAACGATAAACACTTTGAGGTTATCGTTCGCCAGATGATGCGTAAAGTGGAAATCCAAGACCCAGGTGATACTCTTTACCTCGAAGGTCAGTTAGTTCACAAAGACGACTTTATCGAGGAAAATGACCGCTTGTTTGGTAAGAAAGTAGTAGAAGACGCTGGAGACTCCGAAAACTTAAAAGCTGGACAGATAGTGAGCCTGCGTGAATTGCGCGATGAGAACTCACTACTCAAACGCTCCGATAAGAACTTGGTAATCGCTCGCGATGTGATTCCTGCTACTGCTATGCCAGTGCTACAAGGTATCACTCGTGCATCGCTACAAACCAAATCGTTTATCTCAGCAGCTTCTTTCCAAGAAACTACGAAGGTATTAAATGAAGCAGCGGTAAGTGGTAAAGTAGACTTCCTCGACGGTTTGAAAGAAAATGTAATCGTAGGTCACCGTATACCAGCAGGTACCGGACTCAAAGAATACGAGAAAATCATCGTAGGCTCTAAAGCCGATTTAGAACCCGTGGTAGAAAAGAAAAAATCGAGATAGGCAATGGACGGAGTAGAAGAAAAAGAAGGACAGTTGAGCATTGAGCTCGACGACAAGGTTGCCAAGGGAGTATACTCTAACTTAGCAATTATCAACCACTCGTCTACCGAGTTCGTAGTCGATTTTGTGAGCGTAATGCCAGGGATGCCCAAAGGGAAAGTGCGCAGTCGCATTATCCTTACCCCTGAGCACGCCAAACGTCTGCTATTCGCCTTAGATGATAATATCCAGAAGTTTGAACAAGCCAATGGCACTATTACCAATAGCGACGACCGTCACGCCATACCTCTCTTTGGTGTAACCGGACAAGCTTAATTTAATTACAAATAATCATAACTTTGCCAAAGATGCTAACCGCCTTGTTCGGTTCACACCTTTGGCATTTTTTATTACACTTCCTTCAAAAGCCAATTCCTTTTCTAGCTTTTTACCTTTTATCACCCTACTAAACTTACTTTTAATATCGTTTTTCTTCTCCCTCTACTTCTCTCATACATAGTACATTATACACTCTTCCTATATCAATCGTCCAAGATTCGTATAAGCTTCCTATAAGCTACCTATAAGCTAACTATACCCAAAATACATCTCTACCACCAAAAAAATATATCTTTTTCTTACCTTTTCTTTCTATCAATAAATCAGTGACTTAAGTACTTCTAATACAAAAATATTGATTATTTTTGGTACTATGTATTGCATAATACTTATTTTTGTCGTATCTTTGCCCCGAATTTAAAAACATCAAAACTATGGAAGAATTTAATGTCGAAAAAACAAGAACACAAATGCGCAAAGGCATCTTAGAAATGTGTATTCTTTCCATTATTGACAAAAACAAAGAAGCTTATGTTTCCGACCTGATTGAGGCGCTCAAAACAGCCGATATGATAGTGGTCGAAGGAACGTTATACCCTTTGCTTACCCGATTGAAAAACAGCGGGCTACTTACCTATCAATGGAAAGAATCTACTTCAGGGCCTCCTCGTAAATACTACATACTAACCGAATCAGGCAGACGCTTCCTAAACGAAACCGTAAAAGCCTGGCGTGATTTACAAACAATGATTGATAAAATTATTTAAATTATGGACAAAATAAAAAACATCAGTTTGGGTGGTTTTTCTTTTATCATCGAAGAGACCGCCTATAATGCCCTCAATAACTATCTCAATGAGGTGCGTAATCATTTGAACCAAAATACCGATAGAGAAGAAATTCTCTACGATGTAGAGCAACGTATGGCTGAACTACTCAAAGTTCGTCTTAAAGAGCGTGAAGTAGTAATCGGTCAAGACGTGCAATATCTTATAGAAGTATTAGGTCGTCCCGAACAATACGTTGAGAGTGAAGAAACCTCTTCTGCTGAAACCAAATTTACCTTTTCTTCTTTGAAAGAGCGAAAGCTATACCGCGATATCGATGATAAGAAAATCGGTGGCGTACTCTCAGGCATAGCCCATTACCTTCAATACGACGTTACTTGGGTACGCATCTTCTTTCTATTGGTCTTACTAGTGAATATCTTCATTCTTCACTTTTTTACCTCCGCTCTGTTGCTCTTGTATATTGTGTTTTGGACTGTGGTACCTCCCGCACGCACAGCCGCTCAGAAGTTAGAAATGAAAGGTGAAGCCGTAACCATCGATACCCTTTCCAACTTCTCTTTTACGGGCAAAGAAACCCTAAAACCTGAAAGGAATGGCTTCCCTGTCTTACTAAAAGTAATACTCTACTTTATCGCAATTATATTACTATTGCCATTGCTTATATCCTTAGTAGCCGTAGTGCTCTCCTTATTTGGCATAACCGTATTCGGAAGCATTAGTCTGCTTGCCCTTAACGATTTTCTCCCCTTTATAGTGACGGCAACTTGGCAACGCTCTTTGTTGTACTTCTCGTTGATATTATTGTTTTTGCTACCTGTTTCGGTGGTAGTATTACTCAGTTTAAAACTTTTTATTAAGAGTTTTCGCACTCCTAAAATTTGGGTAATAGCCAATGTGTTGGCACTTGTGATAGGACTCATCGGGTTGCTAACCGTAGGAGGAACATTGGGCAAGGAGTTTATAACAAAAACACATGTGGAAGAAAAAATACCCCTCACCACCCTTTCTGATACCTTAGTGGCGGAAAAAATACGCAAAGAATACGGCTTTAATTCCCCTATAATACCCATCAATTCCGATACCCTAATGGTAAAAGATTGTTCTTTTTTCATAGATACCCTTCCGCAAGGCGCAGTCCCCTATTTGCAATATATCAGAACGGCTCGTGGGAGCAATACTGTGGAAGCTAAAAAAAATGCCCAAAGTCCCATCTACCCGCTCACTATCAAAGGGAATCACATTAGCTTTCCTTATTATTACCAAATTGCCAAAGGAAATGTATATCGGGGGCAAGAGGTAAAAATAAAACTTTTTGTACCTATTGGCACTTACGTCCGCACCCTTAATGAGACCTTTTTTTCTCAAAAAGGAGGAAGATGGTTAAACGAAAACGGCCTTTACAAGGTAAGCAAAGACAGTATTTACGAGGTAACGGCAAAATAATACAAAAATAAAAAATGTTAATTATTCATTGGTTATTAGTATTTTTTGTACTTTTGCACGGTTTTTGTTATAAGATGAAAATCTATAGAATTTAAATACGTAATTAACTAATAGAATGAAAAAATCATTTATCTGGGTTGCCTTAGCAACTTTCCTATTTGTGGGCTGTCGGGCTACTAAAGTTAGTGCCGATATGGACAAAGCTCCCACAACACCTTTAGCTCAGAAAACTTACAATGATGCTACCCTCAAAGGTTGGCCTCACGAAGGTTTTAAACAAAACTTCCCTGGGCTGAACTTGCAAGAAGCCTATGCCCTACTCAAAGGTCTTACCCCTAAAAAAGTAATTGTAGGAGTGGTAGATTCCGGTGTGGATATCAACCACGAAGACCTTAAAAACGTAGTGTGGGTAAACACTAAAGAAATTCCTGACAACGGAATTGACGACGACAAAAACGGTTATGTAGATGACGTACACGGCTGGAACTTCCTCGGTAATATCGCTCAAGAAAATACCGAGATGACTCGTATTTACAAAACTAAGGATAAGAAAAATCCTGATTATGCCAATGCTAAAAAAGAATTCGATAAAGAAACTGCTGAAACTAAAAAACGCAAAGGCTATTATGAGCAACTTATCCAAATAACTGAATTTGCCGATAACAACTTGCGTAAAATCACAGGTAAAGAAGTGTATACCGCCAAAGACATCGATGCTGCTACCAAAGGCAAAACTTTCGATGCGCCCACTACCGAGATGATTCAGTTTATGAAACAGCTATTAGCAGATGTCTCTAATTCTGGTGATATCAAAAAAGAACTCAACGATGCTATCGAGTATTTCGATACAAAACTGAAATATCACCTCAACCCCGATTTTTCACCTCGTAAAACTATCTTAAAAGATAATGAAAACGACTTTACCAAAAAGTATTACGGCAATAATAACGTAATAGGTCCCAATACGAAAGATGCCTTACACGGCACACACGTGGCAGGTATCATTGGTGCTGAACGCAATAACGGAATCGGTATGAATGGGGTTGCCGATAATGTGCTCATTATGGCAGTACGCGCTGTCCCCGATGGTGATGAGTACGACAAAGATATCGCTCTTGCCTTGCGCTATGCAGTAGATAACGGAGCCAAAGTGATAAACACCAGCTTTGGTAAAGCTTTCTCTCCTCACAAAGAATGGGTGTATGACGCTATCAAATATGCAGCTTCTAAAGATGTTCTTATCGTAAACGCTGCGGGTAACGACTCTCAAGATATCGACGTGAAAGATACTTATCCTAACGACGAAGTAAACAAGAAAGAAATCTCCGATAACTTCCTTACCGTAGGGGCTTTGAACTATGAGTATAACAAGAATTTAGTAGCTTCTTTCTCAAACTACGGTAAACGCAATGTCGATGTATTTGCCCCTGGGGTAAAAATCTATTCTACTACTCCTGAGAATAAATACGAGTTTTTGCAAGGAACCTCAATGGCTTCTCCCGAAGTTGCAGGAGTTGCAGCCTTGTTGCGTTCTTACTTCCCAAGTCTCAGTGCAGCCGAAGTGAAGAAAATTATTATGGAGTCTGGTGTAAAAGTAGATATGAAAGTATTCGTAGGTGAAGATGATGATGAAGGTAAAAAACGCAAAGAAATGAACTTCGCCGACCTTTCTACTACAGGTACTATTGTAAATGCTAAAAATGCAGTAATCTTAGCCGCCAAAATTACTAAAACAAAACTTAGCAAATAGAAATTTATATAATACAATGAAAAGCCGTATGAGAAATTCTCACACGGCTTTTTTCATATTTGCTTGTTATTCATAAGTCATTAGCATTTTAAATGCCTGTCGTGCTACGACTGCTACGACTTATTTATGAGCGTTGTAAAGTTCTGCAACTTTCGCCCAACTAATGACGTTAAAAAACGCCTCAATATAATCAGGACGACGGTTCTGATAGTGCAAGTAATAAGCGTGTTCCCACACATCTAATCCCAAGATAGGAAAACCTCCGCAACCAGTGTTAGGCATTAGCGGGTTATCTTGGTTTGCAGTAGAGCAAATCTCAAGCTTACCTCCTTTGTGTACACAAAGCCACGCCCAACCAGATCCAAAACGAGTAGCCGCAGCCTTGCTAAAAACTTCTTTAAAGGCTTCAAAACTTCCGAAAGCCTCTTCAATTGCCTTAGCCAATTCTCCCGTAGGTTTACCTCCGCCATTAGGGCTCATCACTTCCCAAAAAAGATTGTGATTGTAAAAACCGCCAGCATTATTGCGAAGAGTAGCATTGTTCATATCAAGTGAGGTAAGAATTTCCTCAATAGTTTTGCCTTCTACCCCTGCTGGAGCCAAAGCCGTATTCAGGTTCGTGGTATAAGCGTTGTGGTGCTTAGTATAGTGTATTTCCATTGTACGCGCATCGATGTAAGGTTCAAGCGCATTGTAAGCATACGGTAATTTAGGTAATGTAAACATAGTATTTTCTTTTTAAATTTTTAGCAAAAGTACTATAAAAGTTAATTGGTTGAGATACTTTAATGATAGATTTTCCTTATATAGGTATAATTATATTTGGAAAGTATAATTATTTTCATACCTTTGCAAGGTATTTTTCTTTTACAAAAACCCACTACCCTATAATTATGAAACATTGTATCTTTTTTCTCCTTTATAGCTTTATTTTCGCTACTTATGCTCAAAAACCTAACGTCATCATCATTGTAGCCGATGATTTAGGCTATGGCGACCTAAGTTGCTATGGCGAAAAGACAATTCATACCCCACAGGTAGCCTCACTCGCCAAACAAGGAATGGTCTTTACGAACGTACATTCCACCGCTGCCACTTGCACACCTTCGCGCTATTCTCTCTTCACGGGCTTGTACAATTGGCGACGCAATGATACTGGTATTGCTCCTGGTGATGCTGCTATGGTCATTCGTCCTGAGCAAACCACCATTGCCGATGTGTTCAAAGCAGCAGGCTATACTACTGGCGCTATTGGCAAATGGCACTTGGGCTTAGGAGGCGAGCGCGGTAAACAGGATTGGAACGGCTTTATCACCCCTGGACCTTCCGATATAGGCTTCGAATATTCCTGCATAATGGCTGCCACAGCCGACCGTGTACCTTGCGTGTGGATAGAAAACCAACGTGTAGCTAATTACGACCCCTCAACACCCATCGAAGTGAGTTATAGCCTGCCTTTTGAAGGTGAACCTACGGGTAAGAACAACCCCGAACTGCTCACTAAGCTCAAACCTTCCTTACACCACGGTCACGACCAAGCCATAGTGAACGGCATTTCGCGTATCGGCTATATGAAAGGGGGTGGCAAAGCGCTCTGGACGGACGAACATCTCGCCGATACCATTGTAGCCAAAACGGTAAAATACATCGAAAATCACAAATCTCAACCTTTCTTTCTCTATGTGGGTACTAATGATATACACGTACCTCGCTACCCCAATCCGCGTTTTGTAGGCAAAAGTGGTATGGGTTACCGCGGTGATGCAATTCTCCAATTCGACTGGGCAGTGGGTGAAATCGTAAAAGCCCTCAAAGCTAATAAGCTATACGATAATACGCTCATCATTATCACTAGCGACAACGGTCCTGTGATAGACGATGGTTATCAAGATCAAGCCGAAGAGCTCTTAGGCAAACATCGTCCGTGGGGAGCTTTTCACAACCACGGGGGCAAGTACAGCAATTACGAAGCAGGTACGCGTGTGCCCTTTATCGTACGCTATCCTAAGATAGTGAAAAAAGGTACTTCCGATGCTTTGCTTTCACATATCGACCTCTTTGCCTCTTTGAGTAAATTTATTGGTGCTGAGATACCCGCAGGAGCAGCCACCGATAGCGAAGATTACCTCAAAGCCTTCTTAGGCAAGGACAAGAAAGGTCGCCCTTATGTAATAGCCTCTGGGGGAGCGCTCTCCATCACCGATGGTCGTTGGAAATATGTAGTCCCCAGCGACAATCCCTCTTATCAACCCCTCACTCGCACACATCTGGGCAACTATCCTGAGCCCCGATTGTACGACCTCAAAGAAGACATAATGGAGCTCTACAATGTAGCAAAAGACCATCCCGAAGAGCTCACCAGACTCAAAACAATGCTCGACAATATTAAAAACAGAAAATAGTGCTTTAACAATCAATAATAAAATTCGCTCCAAAAAAGTATCTACCTTTTTTGGAGCGATGTAATATCAATACTTTTTCTCCTATTCTCCCTTCTATTTCCGCTTTTCTTTCGTTTATTCTTCATCTGCCCGTGTAGCTCGCTCCGTCTTTTGTTCGTTCTTTAGTCATTGTAGAGCCACTGTAGAGCCACTGTAGA